>DASQXY010000144.1:0-21692 GCA_035639455.1 Chthoniobacterales bacterium
AAACGACGCAAAGGATTTGGGAACGCTCGGATGCCGTTCGCGAACTGCTCCGCGGTCGCGTGGAAGCCTGCGGTCCAGTCACAGTCGCAGAACTCGCAAATATGCTTGCGTTAACCGCGTCTGAGATCGAGACGGCGCTGCTGGCCCTCGAAGCAGAAGGTTTCGTGTTGCGCGGCAAATTTCGGGCGACTGCGCGCGAACAGGAATGGTGCGATCGCCATTTGCTGGCGCGTATCCACCGGCTCACGATCGATCGGCTGCGCGCAGAGATTCAGCCGGTTTCACCACAGGATTTCTACCGGTTTCTGTTTGCGTGGCAGCGCGTGGGTGCGGAGCACCGCGTCGAAGGAATCGAAGGATTACAATCGGTGCTCAAGCAGCTCGATGGGAGTGAGCTGCCGCTCGCTTCGTGGGAATCAGCGGTGCTCACTGCGCGCGTCGCCGATTACGATCCCGAATGGCTCGACCGGCTGTGTTTTTCGGGACGAGTCGGGTGGGGGAGATTGACGCCGCCGCAGAATCCAACCGCGCGCTCTTCTGCCCCGCTGCGGACAAGCCCAATCGCCTTCTACCAACGTGAGAATCTGGCTGACTGGCTTTGTCTCACGCGGACAGCATCGGCGATTGACCTTTCGAGTGTCGCGCACAGCGTGTGCGATGCACTCCTCAACGGCGGCGCATTGTTCTTTACTGAGCTTGTGCGAATAAGCGGATTGTTGTCGTCGCAAGTTGAAGACGGATTGTCCGAACTTGCGGCGCTTGGCTCCGTCACTTGTGACAGCTTTGATGGGTTGCGCGCGCTCCTCGTGCCATCCGATAAACGGCCGACCTTCGCGCGCAATATCGGCAAGCGCCGTCGCAAAACGAACCTGGCGAGCATCGAGTTCGCCGGGCGCTGGGCACTGTTGCCAAAGCCATTCGGCCCCGAATCGAATGGCGCTGAGGCTTCCGAGCGGGATGGAGCCATCGAGAAGTTCGCGCGGGCGTTGCTGCGCCGGTATGGCGTGGTCTTTCGGCGATTGCTCGAGCGCGAGAGTTTGGACGTGACTTGGTACGAGCTCGGGCGCATTTATCGTCGGCTCGAGGCGCGTGGCCAAATTCGGGGCGGTTATTTCGTAGGCGGCGTGAGTGGCGAGCAATTTGCGTTGCCGGAGGCGATCGGTCTGCTGCGCTCAATTCGCAAAGCGCCACGGCCAAATGAGCTGATTACATTGAGCGCTGCCGACCCGCTTAATTTGTTAGGGATACTCACTCCTGGCCCGAGGATCACTGCGTTTACGATCAATCGGATTTTATTCCGTGGCGGAGTTGCACTCGCCGTGCTGGAGGGCGGCGAGATTCGAAAGCTATCCGAGGATTATCTCTCCGATTCAGAACTCGACCGCGCGCTGCAAGTCGGAAAGCTGCGCCCGTCGCTGCGGCCGTACTACAAGTAAGCGGTGGGGGGCGAGGCTCTGCGGAGCCGACGAATTACAAAAGCTTTCTTAGGCTCGACAGAGTCTCGTGCCCCCACCGGATCAGCAAACCTGCGCGAGCTTATTTCTTAACTATCTCGGCGTTCTCGAGCATGACCAGGCCGCCGCGTTCGGCGATCTTGCCTTTGATCGTGACGGTTTTGCCGCACGAATCAGCCAACTCATCATTGATCGGCTTGTGTTCGCCGACCACGAGATAGGCCTTATCGTTCTCCACGATGCCGACAGGCCCACCGCCTTTGATGCATTTGTTACCGCAGGCGGAATGTTTATCGCCCGTCGCGCCGTGATCGATGTAGCACATCAGATCAACAACTTCGCCGGTGACGGTTTTTTCGGCCGCGGCGGTCAGGTCCTGTTTGCCGTGCTCGTGCTCCTGCGCGAGGGCGAGCGGCGAAAACGCCAAAGCCGCGATGAACATGCCGGCGACAGCGATTTTGAAGACAGTGGGTTTATGGGATGAAGTAAACATGAAACAAAATGTCCGCACGAAGCGCGGCGTCAATTGCGGCTGCTTCGCATCCGAGGGAAAGAGTCATCTCTCATCGTTAATAGTCAGAGATTCCTCGACTCCGCTCGGAATGACAGGAGAGCGCGACGGAAGACGTCAGCTTTGCTTGTCGATCAGCTCGGCAAATTGCGAGAAGAAGTAGCTGGCATCGTGCGGGCCGGGCGCAGCTTCGGGGTGATACTGCACGCTGAAGATCGGCAGCTCTTTGTGTTGCATTCCCTCGACCGTGCCGTCGTTCAGGTTGACGTGTGTGACTTCCACTTCGTGGGGCAACGTTTTTGGATCGACAGCGAACCCGTGATTTTGCGCGGTGATTGCCACTTTGCCGGTCTGCAAATCTTTGACGGGCTGGTTCGCGCCGCGGTGGCCAAACTTGAGTTTGAAAGTCGATCCACCAAAAGCAAACCCGAGGATTTGGTGACCGAGACAGATCCCGAAGATGGGCTTTCTGCCTAACGAATCGCGGACGACTTTGTGCGCGTAGGGCAGCGCCGCGGGGTCGCCTGGTCCATTCGACAGGAAAATGCCGTCAGGATTTAGCGCGAGGACTTCGTCAGCGGGTGTGGCAGCAGGCACGACCGTGACGCCGAACCCTTTCTGCCGCAGCAGGCGCAGGATGTTTCGTTTGATGCCATAATCGTACGCGGCGATCCGAAACCGGATGGGCGGGAGCTTGCGTTTGCTCTCGCCGTTTCCGTTCACGATCGTCCACGGCTCACTGAGTCTGTCCTCGGGATCCCACTGGTAAATCTCCGGCGTCGACACTTCGCGCACGTAATCCATGCCGACGACGCCTTCACCTTCAATGGCGCGGCGGGTCGCTTCCTCGGGCGAGACAGCTTCCGTTGTCAGACACGCCTTCATCGCGCCGCGGGTGCGCAGATGACGGGTGAGCGCGCGCGTATCGATTCCCTGCACGCCGGGGATGTCCCACTTGCGGAGATATTCATCGAGCGACATCTCCGCGCGCCAGTTACTTGGCGCCTCACTCAATTCTTCGATGACGAAGCCGCGGACGTGCGGGGTGCGACTTTCTTGGTCGAGCGAGTTAACGCCGTAATTGCCGATCAACGGATACGTCATTGCCACGATCTGGCCGCGGTACGAGGGATCAGTTAACACTTCCTGGTAGCCGGTCATCGCCGTGTTGAAGCAAATCTCGCCGACACGGATGCCGGTCGCGCCAAATGACTCGCCTTCGAAGTATCTTCCGTCTTCGAGGGCGAGGATCGCGCGCATATCGGGGGCGATTGTCGATCTTAACGCGGAAATTTCAATCGCTGAAGCGACGGAGTGGTGCAGCATTGAAGTAAATGCGCTCTCGTCTGGTTCTTTCCCTTCAACTGGTTCAACGGTTCGGCGCTTTAACGAAAAACCCGGACCGAATCTTCGGTCCGGGTTTTTAACATTACCCCGCTGGTGCCGTTTAGGCGGATCACCCGTTCCCTTTCGGTAAACGGTGGACGACCGTCGCGACAGATTTTGACTTCCAATCAAGGCATGTCATCTCCGGCGCGGACCTAGCCTCCTTTAGTTGCTCACTATCGGTTCGGGGACGTCGCCTGGTATCTCGAACATCGCAGGGTAAATGTGAAAGCCGTCGGTCGAGAGTTGAGCGGAAAGCACTGGTTTCCTTCCCAACCCTCAACCAACGGCTCTCGTTTTCGAAAGAACTACTCGCGCAACTCCGCGCCGAGGTCGCGCCGCAAGCGCTCGCGAATCTTCGCATGCGCCGCAGTCACTTCCTCATGCGTGAGTGTGCGACTTGGGTGGCGATATGTCAATCTATAAGCAAGCGACTTTCGTCCCGCTCCCAATTCCCTACCGCTGAACAAATCGAACAACCGCACACTTTCCAGGAGTGGCTCGCGCGGCTCTTGAATCGCGCGCAAAATCTTCTTGTGCGAAATTTCCTCCGGCACAATCATCGCAACATCGCGAGTAATGGCCGGAAATTTCTCGATCTCGCGAAACTTTTGCGTCGTGTCGTCACGCTGTAACACAAGATCAGCGTGCAGCTCGGCGGCGAACACTGGCCCTGCGGCGTTCGACGTGGCCGACGAAAGCTGTCCGCCGAAACCAATCATGCGCTCGCCCGAGTAGATGTCGACCGGCAACGCGAAATCGGGAAATCTTCCGGGCCGAAGCGACAAATCAGGGATCACGGATGCGAGCGCGCCCTTTAAATCAAAGAGATCGATCTCGCGGTCGGTTTGTGATCGCCAGTCAGGCACGTCTTCCACTTTTCCCCAGAGCAAAACTCCGAGATGACGCTCTTCTTTTCCGGACGGGGGAATGAACGTTCGTCCGATTTCGAAGACGGCGATGCGTTCTGCGCCGGCGCGAATGTTTCGATCCAGAACGGCGAGCAATCCCGCCAAAATGCTCGGGCGCAGGGCGACCGCATCTTCGCTGAGCGGATTTCGGAGTTGGATGGCCCGGTCGCTGAAAGGGAATTGCGCGCGCGGAAGCAACTTCGAAGTGCGCACTTCGTCGAGGCCAGTTGCCGCAAGTCGCCTTCGCCACTCTGATTCCAGATCATGCGCATGGTCTGCCGCGCTCGCAGGCGAATAGCGGCCTCGCTCAGCGCCGGGGATTTTGTTTACGCCATACGCGCGGACAACTTCCTCGATAAGATCGACATCGCGCTGTAAATCCCGGCGGTAACTCGGGATCTGCCAGTTCGTCGTTTTCGCAGCGCCTGTCTTCTTCAAGCCAAAGCCGGTCAAAATTTCGTCGACCACCTTCGGTTTGATTGCGATCCCGACCACGCGATCACATTTTTCGTAGCTCAACGAGACCTCAGCAGGAATGGCCGGCAGTTCCCCGGCAACATGAATTTGCCTCGTCGGGGTGCCGCCCGCGATCTCTTGAATCAACTCTGTCGCGCGAGCTGATGCGCGCAAAACCATTGCCGGATCGACGCCGCGCTCGAATCGATAACTCGCGTCGCTCGATAAACCGAGTTCGCGCGCAGTCTTACGAATGCCCGTCGGCAAAAAGTACGCGGCTTCGAGCAAAATATTTTTCGTCGAATCGGTCACTCTGGTTTCTTCGCCACCCATCACGCCGCCAATGCCGACCGCGCCCTCTTGATCGGCGACCATGCAGTTGCCGGGCTTGAGCGAATAAGTCTTTCCATCGAGTGCGAGAAATTTTTCGCCGTCGCGCGCCAGGCGCACGTCGAGGTGGCCTTTCAACTCATCGGCGTCGAACGCATGCGTGGGTTGACCCAGCTCGAGCATCACGAAGTTGGAAACATCGACAATGTTATTGATCGAGCGGATGCCGACGCTCTCAATCTTCGCGCGCAGCCATTGGGGACTCGGCCCAACTTTCACGTCATCGATCTTCCGCGCCGAGAAAAACGGACATTCCCGCGTCGCGCTGATCGTCACGCCAGTTTTCTTAACCGGAACTTTCGTGTCGCGTGGTGTTGATTTGAGTTTCTTTCCAGTCAGCGCAGCGATCTCGCGCGCGAGACCGAAGTGGCTCAACAGATCGCCGCGATTTGGCGTGATCTCGACGTCCAGGATCGTGTCGCTCGGAAAAACATCGCCGATGGGCGCGCCAGTCTCTGCGTCCGACGAAAGAATCAATAGTCCGGAAGCGTCTTCACCGAGTCCGAGCTCAATCGCGCTGCACAACATTCCTTCGCTTTCGACGCCGCGCAGTTTGCTTTTCCGAATCTCTGTTCCATTCGGTAACTTCGCGCCGGGAAGCGCGAGAGGGACTTTGTCGCCAACGTTGTAATTGGTCGCGCCGCAAACGATCTGGCGTTTCGTCCCACTCGCGTCGTCGACTTCGCAAACGGTGAGACGATCCGCATTCGGGTGACGCGACGACGCCGTGATTTGCGAAACGATCACCTTGTCGATCCTGGCGCCGCGGGTTTCAATGTTTTCCGTCTCGACGCCGGCCTGAGTCAGTAGCTCGGCTATCTCTTCCGGATTCTTTGGAAGATCGACAAATTCGCGCAGCCAATTAACGGAAAATTTCATGCGAACTGGCGGAGAAACCGCAAATCGTTTTGCGCGAAGAGGCGAAGGTCAGGGATATCGAACAAAATCATTGCGAGCCGGTCCATGCCCAGACCGAACGCGTAGCCACTCCATTTTTCGGGGTCGTAGGCGTTATCGCCGCGCGCTTTATTGACTTGTTCGAAAACGGCAGGATGCACTACGCCCGAGCCGGCGACTTCGATCCATTGCTCGCCCCCTTTGAGCGTCTTCGATTTCACATAACACTCAAGGCTTGGCTCAGTGAACGGGAAAAAGTGCGGCCGAAATTCAACTTCCGTTCCGGCGCCGAACAGTTCGCGCATGAAAAATTCCAGCGCGCCTTTCAAATCAGTGACGCTCACGTTTTGATCGACGTACAAGCCTTCGATTTGATGGAACTGCGCGCTGTGGGTTGCATTGATTTCCTCATTCCGATAGGCCGCGCCGGGTGCAATCACCCGAATCGGCGGTGGCTCCGATTCCATGGTGCGGATTTGCACCGTTGAGGTGTGCGTCCGCAGCAGGCGACCGTCGGGCAAATAAAATGTGTCCTGCTCGGTCCGCGCGGGATGTTCCGGCGGCGTGTTGAGCGCATCGAAGCAATGCCATTCGTCTTCGATGTCGGGGCCGTCGGCCAAGGCGAATCCCATGCGCCGAAAAATTTGGATCGAACGATCGAGAATTTGCGTAAGGGGATGGAGCGAGCCCCGCCCGTATGGTGTGCCCGGAAGTGAAACGTCGATGTTCGCCAGCGCGCCGGATTCTTTTTGGGCGCGGAACTCTTCGGCGCGTGCTTCTAACGCGGCGGTTACGGCCGCACGCACTTCGTTCAGCAATTTGCCAACAGTCGGCTTTTCTTCTTTCGGGAGCGATTTCATCTGCTCGCCCCAGCTAGAGATGCTGCCGCTTTTGCCGAGGTACTTTACGCGCACGGCTTCGAGCGCCTGCTCATCAGGCGCCGACTCAATCTCGCGCAGCGCGTCTGCGCGCAGCTCTTCGAGCGGGTGAATCATCGTTAAACCGTTGAAGCGTTGAAGCGGAACACGATGTAACGCTTTAACGGTTTAACGCTTCAACGATACCGCGCAACTTTTACGCGGCTTTTTTGCTCTTCTTGTTCAATGCGTTCTTCGCCTGAGCGACAATCGATTTAAAAGCGATCTCGTCACTGACCGCGAGATCGGCGAGGATTTTGCGGTCGAGGCCAATTCCCGCGGCTTTCAGACCTTCGGCGAAACGCGAGTAGGTGAGGCCGTTTGCGCGTGCGGCGGCGTTGAGCCGCTGGATCCAAAGGTAGCGGAAGGTGCGTTTCCGCGTCTTGCGGTCGCGATAAGCCCAGTACTGAGCTTTCATCATTGCATCCTTAGCGTAGCGGAACAGTTTTGAACGTCTTCCGCGGTAGCCTTTCGCTTTTCTGATGACGCGTTTGCGCCGTGCCCGGCTGGCGGGCGCGTTGGTGGCTTTCGGCATCTATATTACCCGCCGGGGCGGGCCTCCTCTTTCAGCGAGTCGTTTGTTTCATTGTCGATCTTCCCACCTCACTCGCTGATTCAATCCTGCGACGCAGGACAGGCGGAAGATCGTTACAGCGCGCCGAACGCTACACGCGCAGTG
Source organism: Chthoniobacterales bacterium (assembly GCA_035639455.1). GTDB lineage: Bacteria > Verrucomicrobiota > Verrucomicrobiia > Chthoniobacterales > UBA10450 > AV17. The sequence goes on from DASQXY010000144.1 coordinate 7,602, forward strand.
CAAAATGACAACTGATCAGCGGAACGACGAATGACCAATCGCGAGTGACGAAGTTAGTCCGAATGCGCGAGCAGCGAGTGCCCGGCGATTTTCATTCGGATTTTGGGATTCGTTCGGCAGTTGTCATTCGCGATTCGACATTGGTTGGCTCTTTTCGCCAAACCAGCCAACCGAGGAATCCCATCGCTGCGCCACCCAAGTGCGCGACGGCAGAAACGGAACTGATGCCGACCTTCTGTTCCCACGTGCCGATGAGTTGAAACAGAATCCAGAGCACGAGCGCGAACCAGGCAGGCATTCGAATCCAGCGGAACCAAACAATCCCCCAGCGCATGAGAAAGCCGAGGCGAACGCGCGGAAATTGAAGCGCATAAAACGTGATGACACCCGCAATGCCGCCACTCGCACCGATCGACGGCGTCCGCGATTGTGGATCGAGTGCGATGTGAGCGAGATCGCCGAGCAGCGCGGCGAGTGCGATCAGTACCAAATAGCGGAACGGCTTAAGGGAATTTTCGACGTTATCGCCGAAAACGAGCAAGAAATACATGTTGCCGGCGAGGTGAATGATTCCGGCGTGGAGAAAGAAGGAACTAACAAATGTGAGACCGTGCAGCCGCGTCGCCTCGGCGGGAATGAGTCCGAAGCGGTGAACGATCTCGCGCAGATTGGCAAATGCCGCGGCGCTGATCACGACGATCGCTGCTGCGAGCAGCCAAGTTGCCCACGGGATCCGTTCCTGCGCCGGTTCGTCAAATTCGACCGGCAGACCAAAGAACGCCGCGATCTGTTTCCAGGGCGCGTCCGGCGGCGCGCTCTCCCAGTCGCTGCCGCGTGCTTCCTCGGCGAGTTGTTGACATTTGGCAATAGCGATTTGTTCGCGCGCTTCCCGGGACAGTTCCGTTGCGGTGGCAGGCACCGGCTGCGGGACTAACGCGTCAATTTCGTGCGCATCGAACCAGACGAAGTGACAATGCTGGCAAACATCGACATCCACCTGCGTTTGCTCAGACAGTGCGACTTCAAGCATCGGCTTGCGGCAGGACGGGCAGAGGCGGCCACTGCTGCCTTCGCCGTGGATCGCATGGAGCCAAAGCGGGTTGATTGACGCGGGTGTAAACGTTCGGCGCAAGAGCTCAACCGTTACGGCGCGACCGCCGCAATTCTCGCACCCCCAAAAAACGCGGCCGCTGATTCGCACCTCTTTGAGTGGCAAATTGCATCGCGGACAAATCAGCTCGGCATCGATCGACATCGCACTGAGGTCTTGTTGCAATTTTAGGGCCTGATCACGATCCAAAATCGCACAAGCGCGCCTCGTATTCGCAAAACTTGGGCGTGTGTCGTAGAGAATGGGCGTGATGAAGGACGAGCCACGGAATTTCCATTTCCTCGGCATTTGCGGCATGGCGATGGGCGCAGTTGCGGCAGAGCTGCGCGACCGCGGCTACAGGGTCACCGGCTCCGACGAGAACGTTTACCCGCCGATGTCCACGTTTCTCGAGGAGAAAGGCATCCCGCTCAGTGCCGGGTTCCACGCCGAGAATATTCCGGCGGATGTTGACGTTGTGGTGATCGGCAATGCCATGAAGCGCGCGAATCCCGAAGTGGAAGCGGTGCTGAACCGAAAACTGTTTTATCTCTCGTTGCCGGAGGTTCTGAAGAATTACTTCCTTCGCGGAAAACACAATTTGGTCGTCACGGGCACACACGGGAAAACCACCACGACGGCGTTGCTCGCATGGATCATGGAGAAGAGCGGACGCAAACCTGGTTATCTGATTGGCGGGATTCCGAAAAATCTCAGAAAGGGCGCACGCCTGAATCATTCGAAGTATTTCGTCATCGAAGGCGACGAGTATGACACGGCCTTTTTTGACAAGCGATCGAAGTTCGTCCACTACCTGCCGGAGCTGGTCATCGTCAACAACATCGAGTTCGATCATGCGGATATTTTCCGCGACCTCGACGAGGTGAAACTAAGTTTTCGGCGGTTCCTGAACATCGTGCCCCAGAACGGGATGGTGCTGCTGAATGGCGACGACCACAATTGCGTCGAAGTGGCTCGTGACTGTCTCGCGCAATTGGTCGAAGTCGGGTTTTCGAGAAACTGCGCACAACGGATTCGTAACGTCTCCTATTCAGCGAGTGGCTCGCGATTCCAGCTCGGTGACGAACAGTTTGCGATCCCGCTGATCGGCGATTTTAACGTGCGCAACGCGGCAATGGCGGCGACCGCGGCGCGCTTTTATGACGTCCCAAAAACAAAGATCGACAGCGCGCTGAAAACATTTGAGGGAGTGGCGCGTCGGCAGGAGGTCCGGGGCGAGGAGCGTGGCATCACCGTAATCGACGATTTCGCGCATCATCCGACGGCGTTGGCGCAAACACTTCAAGCGCTGCGGCATCGTTTCGCGAAGCGGCGGATTTGGGCGGTGTTCGAGCCGCGATCGAACACCACGCGCCGCGCCGTATTCCAGAAGGAACTTGCCAACGCTCTACAGCTGGCGGACGGGGTGTTTGTGGCGCAGGTGGCCCGATTAGAGCAAATCCCCGAGCACGAGCGTTTGAATCCGGAGGCTGTCGTCGCGGCGATCGCGAAATCAGATCGGCCGGCGTTTTACGAGGCCAACGCAGACGCGATTGTTGAGCGAATCACGCCGATGTTGAAGCCGAATGACGTCGTCGCGGTATTCAGCAACGGCGGATTCGACAACATCCACGAAAAGCTGCTCCGACGGCTGCACGGGTAATCTCAAGAACGGAGAAATGTGAATCGTGAATCGAGGCCCCGATTCAACGATTTCACGGATTGCGATGTAACGGTCAGGGCGCAGCGGCGCTGGTGTGATCGTGGATGATGCGCCAGCCTTCGAGCATCTTGCGAAAGATCAATGTGAAGCGGCCGTGCGGATTATCGGTGTTTCGCTTGAGCTCCCAGCGGCCGAGCACGACGGCGGCATCGTTACTCAACATGTCAATCTTTAGCTCAGAAAACGTGAGGCTGCCCATCTTTTCGTGATCAGGGTACTTTTGCCGGTAACGCTCGAGGACGCGTTGCCATCCCTGCATAACTTCATCGCCCGAGACAAAAACCGTTTCCTCTGAGCGCCAGTAGCCGTTCATGAATCCCTCGATGTCGCCGCGGTTCCACGCGCTCTGCTGCGCTTGAATGAGGGCACGAATCTCTTGGCGCGGGTCGTCAGGCGATTCGGCGGCGGCAAGCAATGCTGCGGCGGCGAACAATGCGGACGGTTTTTGAAAGATCGACAATTTCATTGGGAACTGGTTTTCTCTAAGGCCATGCTAGTGGAGGCGGCACGGTCACGCGCCTTATCATCTTTTGGGGGCAAAGGCGATCAGGTTTCTGTTCGCGTGCGCGAGCGAACGTGGTATCATGCCTCCGTTTTGCTGGGCCTCCTCGTTGTAATCGCGTCACTGCTTGCATTGGCGTCACCGGTCTTGGCGCAGGTACGGCCGGTAGTCGCCCCACCTCCTGCGAACATGGTTGCGCAAGCGGTGGAGCCCGAAGAGGAAGAAGAGAAAGGAGCGGAAGAAGAAGCACCAGAGACACCGCTACCGGGGACCACACCGATGCAGCCGATGGTCGCTGCTGCGCCGACGCCCGCCAAAAACGCGGCAGCGGCCCCGCCGGGTTCGACTCCTGCGGCGACTCTCCCTCCTTCAGCCACTGCTAATCCTCCAGCTGGCGCGCCAGCCACTGTGCGGCTGCAGTTTCCAAACAGCGACATTGTCGATGTTCTGCATCTGTATGAGCAGCTCACGGGCAACAAACTGGTGATGGACAATTTCGTGCAGGGCAAAGTGAACATTTTCATCACCAAAGACGTGTCGCGCGAAGAGGCCATCAAAATCATCGAGATGAGCATGGCCCTAAACGGTATCTCGCTGGTACCTGCTGCGCCGGGAATTATCGAAGTCGTGGGCCTCGGCCAAAACCCGCGCAAGGCGGTCGTGCCGATCGTCTCGGATCTGGCTGACATTCCGTCCGGCAACCCGGTGGTGAGCTTTGTGTTTCACCTCCGTTATGCCGATCCGCAGGAGCTCCAACAGGTGCTGACCGCGTATTTTCAGGGCAGCTCCGGTGTGATCAACATTTTGGCGCTCCCGAAATCGGGCGCCCTGCTGGTGACGCAAAACGCCGACATTGTTCGGCAGATCGCCGCAGTCATTCAGCAGGTCGACGTGGCGCCGGCCGAAGTGGTGAGCGAGTTCATCAAGCTCGAGCGTGCCGACGCCACGAAAGTGGTCGAGATGCTGAAGGACATTTTTGAGAAAGGCGGCCAGCCAACCGGTGGTGTGCGCAGCGTCGGAGTGCCGCAGCCGCTTCCGCAACCAGTCACGGCCGAAGGTATGCCCGGCCCGCAGGTTGGCGCGCTCACGGAAGAAGCAGTGGTCGTCGGTAAGATCAAATTAACTGCCGATGTCCGCACGAATCGCATCCACGTCGTTACGCGACCGATCAACATGCCTTTTATTCGCAAGCTGGTGAAGGAATTCGATGCCAACGTGGAATTTGCCAAGCCGGTGACGCGCCCCTTGAAATACATTTCGGCGGGCGACGTGCTGCCGGTGCTGGTTCAGGCATTGACTGAGCCAGGCGCACCTAGCCAGCCCGGTGCGCCAGGCGTTGGCGGCAGTCCGCCCCCGCAGCCGACACCATCGCGCACCACTCCTACCGCTGGCACGAGTACGACCGCATACACAGGTGGCTTCCCTGGGACAGCGGGCGGTACCGCTACGGCGGAAACCCTGAACATCTCCGAAGAGCTTTCCACCCAGCCAGTGGATACGAGCCCCAAAGCGGTCACCGTCGGCAACGCCAAACTGATCGCCGACCAGAGGGCGAACTCGATTATCATCCTCGGTAGCCGGGAGGTTGTCGTGAAGATCGAGAAGATCCTCGACGAAATGGACGTGAAAGCGCCGCAAGTCGCGCTTAGCACGGTCATTGGCGAGTTGACGCTCAAGGATAACGAGACATTCGGTGTCGATTATTTCGTCCGGCACAGCCGGGGCTTGGACGTTGCGGGGACAACAAATTTCACAGGCGTTCCTCCAACCGCGCGGACGGTCGGCGGGACAAACGGCCGAGCAGCGGCTGGCAGCATCTTTGATCCCGGTAACCTGATTTCATTTACCCAGCTCGCTACGACTGCCGTGTCTGGCGTGCCGGGTGCGAATGTTTATCTGGCCGCCGGCAAAACTCTCGCCGCCGTCGTACACGCGCTTGAAGAGACCGGCAGATTCCGAGTGGTCAATCGCCCCACTGTCTTCACGAGCAACAACAAAAAGGCGATCATCGCCTCCGGTACTGAGGTTCCGGTTCCGGTAAGCACACTCACAAATGTCGTCGCTGGGACGACAACACCGACCGGGCAAGCGGCGGTGACTTCGAACATTGAGTTTAAAAGAATTGCTCTCCAGCTCGAGGTTGTGCCGCTGATTAATTCGGAGAAGGAAGTATCACTCGATATTCTGCAGAAGGTCGATAGCATCGCGGGAAATACACTTCTAAACGGCAACCTGATTCCGAATGTTTCGACGCGTTACGTTCGAACAAACGTTTCCGCCCCGACCGGGTCGACGATCGTATTGGGCGGACTCATCACTGATGAAAAACGAAAGGACATCAGCGGCATTCCGATTCTCGACAAGCTTCCCTACGTTGGTGCGCTGTTCAGGACTACTTCTACTACGAACATGCGAACGGAGCTGATCGTTCTGATGTGTCCACAGGTGACACTGACCAAGCTGGATCTGTATCGATTAAGACAGGAAAAGGAAGACAAAACCCATTTCGGTCCCGAGCTCGACCAGGGCGACTGTCCGGATTGTCCGCCGCGAGCGGGTGAAGGAAAGCAACTGCCACCGCCGGATCTGCCGCCTGCAACGAAGTAAAAGCGAGTAACCATGCGAAGAGCCTTTCTTAATTTGCTAGTTGTCGCGTCGAGCGTGCTTATCGCTCGGGCTGACATGGTTGAGATAGTTGCCGATCGGCCTTTTTTTCACGCAACAGATGCGCTGGCACCCCGAGATGAGTGGGGATTACTTCATCAGAGTCGCACAACCGTGTCTCCTTCTGAGTATGCGCCGCGGTATCCCTGGCGACCACTCTACTGGCTGGAGTCCGGGCGGCAGTTGTCACTGCAACCGGCGTACGTCGGCGCATTACAGCGCGACCTCGCGCGACTCGGTTATTACTGCGGACCGATTGACGGGATCTTTTCGCCCGAGGTGAGCGACGCAATCGCGCGGCTACAAAAGAACTACTCGCAACGCGTGACCGGCACTCTAACCGTTCCGGTTCGGCGCGCGCTACATTTGCCCTAAGCGGTAAGCAAAGCGCAATGCTATTGCGGATCGCGGCGGGGGTGTTTGCCTTGACAGCTATGACCACGCGTCTCGTCGATGCGCAAACCGAGCCTAGATCGACCTCAGGCATCCAAGGAGTGATCACGATCAGCCCGGCTTATCCCGGCCCAACGCGCGTCGGTGTGCCGAATTCCAAGCCCCTTTCGAATACTAGTTTCACCGTTCAAAGCGCAGCGGGTGCGCTGACAACGTTCACGACAGATGCTGAAGGCCGGTTTCGTGTTCCGCTACCACCCGGCCACTACACCGTTTCATTGAAAGATGGGCAGCCTCACGTCGGGCGCTTCGGGCCGTTCGAAGTCGAGGTTACTGGGGGCAAAATGACGACAGTCGCGTGGCAATGCGATAGCGGGATGCGCTGACCGCAACAAAGCCAGTCGTTAGGGCAACTGCATCGCAGCCGCTCGCCACGTGCAACCAGTAGTTGACGACCTACTTCTTCCGTCGAACCTTCCCCGCCGATCGTGTCGAATCGATGAAGCCCAGCAGCGAAACGAAGCTACGGCGGTTTACGATCATCCTTTTCAGCCTAGCGGCCATTATCGCGACAGCGGGGCTTGCCGATGCGACGTACCTGACGGTGCAAGCCCTGACCGGAGAGACGCTCGTTTGCGGCGGATCGGCGGATTGCTCGCGTGTGCTCGGCAGTCCATATGCGCGTGTTGCCGGAGTGCCAGTGGCAGGGTTCGGTTGCGTGGCGTATTTCGCTGCGTTCGCTTTTGCGACATTTGCCGGGTTTGGCTATGGGCGTGCACGCACATTGCTAGGCATCACAGTGGGGGCGATGTTTCTGGTCACACTTTGGCTGCTTTACGTGCAGGCGTTCTTGTTGCACGCGTTTTGCCGGTACTGCTTGTTCTCGGCCGCGCTCGTTTTTCTCCTGGCGGCATTAGTGGTGTTAACTCCTCGCTCGAATTGAAAGCGCAGGTACGATATAAGTAGGAGCACGTAAATGAACTCGCCGGTCAGCCAATCAATTATTGATCTTTTACTCGCCGGCGGTGTCGCTTCCCGTGAGGAAGCATCACAACTCGCTCAAAACCTTAACGGCGGCTCATGGGTCGCCCAGATGCTCGATTCGGGCAAGGTGGATGAGCTCAAATTTCTCGATGCCATCGGACAGTTCTTCAAGGTGCCGGTGCAATCGATTGACTCGAAAAAGATCGACCGCGACACATTGTCCGTCCTGCCGAGCCGGTTTGTTTTCCAGCACCACATTCTGCCGATCGAGGTGAAGGAGAAGTCCGTCGTGCTCGCGACCTATGATCTTTTCAACACGATCGGACGCCAGCTCATCTCGCAACTACTAAAAAAACCGGCCGAATGGGTATTGGTCCCACGCGGCCAGCTGTTGCGCGCCATCAAAGGTCTTTACGGCGTTGGTGCCGAGACGTTCGACGAAATCCTAAAGACCAATCGCGCGTTCGAAGTTTTGCAGGATGGCGAAACCGCCATGGATTTGAGCGCGGACGATCCCGAAGCGTCGGTCGTCAAATTCGTCAACCAGATCATCCGTGAAGCCATCGCCGAGCGAGCAACTGACATTCACGTTGAGCCGCTCGAGAACGACCTCCGGATTCGGTATCGCATTGACGGCATTTTGCACGAAGTCGCAGTGCCGCCACAGTTGCGCCTTTTGCAGTCGGCCATTATTTCGCGGCTCAAGGTTATGGCGCACATGGACATCGCTGAGCGCCGACTGCCGCAGGACGGCCGCATGAATCTGCACGCCAATAATCAGGAAATTGATGTGCGCGTCTCGACGATTCCCACCGTGAACGGCGAGTCGATCAGCTTGCGTTTGCTCAGCCGCTCGGACCAGCAGTTTGGCTTCGAGCGACTCGATCTAAGCAAAAAGCAGGAGGAAATCATTCGTCATCTGCTGGCGCAACCGAACGGCATCATTCTGCTCACAGGCCCCACGGGCTGCGGAAAATCGACCTCGCTTTACTGTTTTCTCTCGACGATTAACTCGGTGCAGCGGCGCATCATCACAATCGAGGAGCCGGTGGAATATCGTTTGCCCGGTGTTTCGCAGATCGACGTGAAACCGGAGATCGATCTCACTTTCGCGAAAGGATTACGCCATATTCTGCGTCAGGATCCCAACGTGGTGATGGTCGGCGAGATTCGCGATGTCGAAACTGCCGATATTGCGATTCGCGCGGCCATGACGGGTCACCTTGTTTTTAGCACGTTGCACACGAACGACGCAGTCGGCGGGATCACGCGCTTGCTCGATATGGATGTCGAGCCGTTCCTGCTTGCCTCAGTCGTGAAAGCATTCATCGCGCAACGACTCGTCCGCACAATTTGCCCGGATTGTGTTGAGGTCGTCGAATACCCGCGCGAATACCTATCGGAAATTGGTTTTCCGCTCGAGCTCGGCACGAAGTTCAAGCGCGGCCGCGGTTGCGATAACTGCCGCCAAACCGGCTATCAAGGCCGGGCGGCGATCTATGAGATCTGCGTGGTGAGCGAGCCGCTGCGGAAGTTGATCATGCAAAAACGTGACGGCAGCGAATTGAAGCAATGCGCGATAACCGACGGCATGGTGACCTTGCGCCAGGACGGCTGGCGGCGCGTCGAGCAGGGCCGTACGACAATCGAGGAAGTGGTTCGCGTCACGCAAACAGACGAGGTAATGGCCGAGACCACCGAAGAAGCTGAGCCGGTGGTGGCCGCCGAAATGCCTGAGCCGATCGGCGCGAGCTAACGGCAGTGTCCCCCAAGCCGCACACGATTAAGCGCGTCGCCTCAAGTGGTTGCTACGCAAGTTGCATTACGTGACGCTGTCTCAACAGGCGAGATCCTTGGCTTTGCTCGAGGACGCTGTGCTATGTACCGCGTAGCTCGCGGATGGCTTTGGCGTAATCGGGCGCATGGAAAATCGAGGTGCCGGCGACAAGAATGTTTGCGCCGCATTGAATTGAGACTCGCGCGGTTTCGGCATTGATGCCGCCGTCGACTTCGATATCGATGCTGCCGTTCAGCGATTTCGCCCGTTGCACCTTCGCCATTTGATCAAGACGAAATGGTTGACCTCCGAAACCAGGATGAACGGTCATGACCAGCAACATGTCGATCGTGTCCAGATACTGCTCGACCAAGTCGAATGGCGTTTCGGGATTTAACGTTAGCCCGACACGGCAGCCGGCGGCGCGAATCTGCCGCAGCGTTTGTGCGACGTCGTGTTTTGCTTCTGGCTCAACGTGCACGGTGATTGAATTCGCGCCTGCCTCGATAAATCGCGGCACGTAATGATCGGCGTGCTCGATCATTAGGTGCACGTCAAGCGGCAGCTTGGTTTGCGTGCGGACAACATCGACAACGGCAGGGCCGAAGGAGATGTTGTCGACGAAGTGTCCGTCCATGATGTCGCAGTGGATCCAGTCCGCGCCGGCTTGTTCGACCTTGCGAACTTCGTCGCCCAGCCGCGAGAAATCGGCGGCGAGAATGGAGGGGGCAACAAGCACAGCCATATCGTTAAAGCGATGAAGAGTTGAAGGGGTAGAAGCGATGCTTGCGCGGTTGATTGCTGCCGCTCCAACGCTTTAACGGTTCAACCCTCCCACGTCCACCAATATGCGCTTGACGATATAAGGCTCTGTTTCATCTTAACCGCGTTTCAGGCGGTTCGATGCGTTCGCGGCGCACAGTTTGCTTTGGGCAAGATCGGCAAGAGCGTTTCCTAACGACTGAGCGCGCGCGAATGAGGTAATACATGTTCGAAGGACTTTTCGGCTGGTTGTCGAACGACATCGGGATCGATCTCGGCACGGCTAACACACTCGTTTACGTCAAGGACCAGGGGATCGTGTTACGCGAGCCCTCGGTGGTGGCCGTGCAGGCCGGCACGAACAAAGTGCTCGCGGTCGGCGACGAAGCGAAACGGATGCTCGGTCGGACGCCGTCCAATATCGTGGCGGTTCGGCCGTTGAAAGATGGCGTGATCGCCGACTTTGAAGTGACCGAGGCGATGCTGCGGCACTTTATTTCCAAGGTGCACAATCGCCGGGTCAAGGCTCGGCCGCGAGTGGTAATCGCTGTGCCGTCAGGCATTACCGAGGTGGAGAAGCGCGCCGTGCGCGAAAGCGCGACTCATGCCGGCGCGCGCGAGGTCTACTTGATAGAAGAGCCGATGGCGGCAGCGATCGGTGTCGGACTGCCCGTCCAAGACCCGGCCGGGAACATGATTATCGACATTGGCGGCGGAACGACCGAGGTCGCGCTGATTTCGCTTTCCGGTATCGTGTTTAGCCGCAGCGTCCGCGTGGCTGGAGACGAGCTCGACGAAGCGATCGTGCAATACATGAAGCGCGCTTACAACCTAATGGTCGGCGAGCGCACCGCGGAAGAAATCAAAATTAAGATCGGCTCCGCCTATCCGACGGAGAAGGAGACGAGCGTCGAAGTCAAGGGCCGTGACCTAGTGGCTGGTTTGCCAAAGACGCTGATGATCACGTCCCAAGAGGTGCGCGAAGCGTTGCTGGAACCGATCTCGACGATTGTTGATTCAGTGCGAATCACGCTCGAGCGGTGTCCGCCGGAACTTTCGGCCGATCTCGTGGACCGCGGTCTGGTGCTGGCCGGCGGTGGCGCGCTTCTACGCGGCTTCGACAAGCTTCTGAGCGAGGAGACCGGCTTACCCGTCCATGTTGCAGAAGATCCGTTGAGTGCGGTCGCGGAAGGCACGGGTAAATGCCTGAATGAACTTAAATTTTTGCGTCAGGTCGCCTCGGCAGATCGCCAGTGGCGCTAGGAGAATTTCAGATTGTAGATTTCGAATTGCAGTTTGCCGGCAAGAGCTGTCGTTTGCTGCGGCGCAGGACGGCACATTTCAATCTGCAATCGACAATCTGAAATCTGTCGTGACATGAGCCGCACGAATATTATCGCGTTGCTCATCTTCGGCGCGATTCTCGGGTATTTCTTAAGTTTTGGGCCCGATAGCACGCGCAAGTTTCAGGCAGGCATCTATCAGCTGATCGCGCCGTTTCTCAGCAGCGGCTCAGGATTGCAAAAGCAAATCACCTCGGTGCGGACTGGCCTCAAGACACTCGAACAACTAGAGCGCGAGAATGCGCAGCTTCGCGTAGAGAACCGCGAACTGCGGGCGACCAATCAGGCATTGCGCGAGGTCGAGCGCGAAGTGAACTCGTTGCGCCATCAATTGAACTACCGCGGACGCTCCGTCTTCAAGCTCGTGCCCGCGGTCGTTGTGACGCGCGATTCATCAACGTGGTGGCATACCGTGACTGTGAACCGCGGTAAAGAAGACGGAATCGAAGGCGACATGGCCGTCGTGACGGACGAAGGTTTGGTGGGCAAAACGACGACCGTCGCGTCGTGCATTTCGGTTGTGCTGTTGATCTCAGATGAAAATTGTAAGGTTGCAGCGACCGTCGAAGGCACGCGTGAGCAGGGGATCGTGTCGGGTGAGCGCGTCACGAGCGGATTGACGCCGTCACTCTATTTGAATTTTCTTTCGAAACAGGCCGACCTCAAACCAGGGCAAAAAGTTTACACATCGGGTATGGGAGGGGTGTTCCCTTCCGGCCTACCGATCGGCACGGTAAAAAGTTTTCGCGTCCGCGAGTTGGATGGCCAGGCGCAGCTCAACCCGGCGGTCGATTTGTCGCATCTCGAGGACGTGTTCATCGTCACGGGACGGAAATGATTTTTTTTCTTCTTCTACTCGTGCTCGTAACGCTTGCGCAAATAGCGGAGTTTTTCATTCCGCCGCTGAGGTGGTTCTACAACAGCCACATTTACATCGTACCGGTGATTGTGTGTTATGCAGCGGTAGCGTTGCCAGTGCCACTGATGCTCGCAGTTGCGCTATATGCCGGCATTCTCCTTGACGCGCTCACCGTCAAAGTAATCGGCGGTAAGGTTGAAATCTCATTCGGATGGTCAATACTGCTGTACGCAGTGCTGGCGGGTGTGATGCATGGCCTGAGGCCATTGTTCGTAAAGGGTCGCTGGGAAATTCATGCGGTCTTAAGTGGCGTCGGCACTTCATTCATTCTTCTGGCGCAATATTTAATGATAAGCTTTCGGCGCGGTTCGGTGCTTTTTTCGCATGAGGTGTGGTGGCAAATCGGCGGCCCCGGTCTGATTGCCATGCTAATGGCGCCCTTAGTCTTCTGGTTTTTGCATTGGCTGGCGTATCTCACCGGCTTTGCCTATTTGCCGGAAAGGAGTCGGTTCGAATGAATCGCCGTTTGAGCCCGCTTTTGCGGCTGCAATTTCTCGGCTTGCTGATGCTCGTAGGCATGGGCACGCTTGGGCTGAAGCTCTGGTGGATCCAGGTAGCGCACGGCGCGGAATGGACCGCGCAGATCCGCGGCAGCTCGCAAGCGACGGTGCGGCTCCCGTCGGTCCGCGGCGAGATCAAAGACCGGAATGGCCTCACATTGGTGCAGAACCGCGCGAGCTACGAAGTCGATTTTTATCTACCCGAAATGGTCAAAGGGTATCGGCAACGGTTCGGGTCCCCGCCGCTGACCGAGTACCGCGCTATCATCAACGGCATGCCCAAGGATGTGAAAGAGCCGGACATCATACGCATTGTAAATGACGGGATTGTTCCGCGGCTCAACGATCTCGACCTGGCGCGCGACTACAACTCCACGCAACTGCAGCGCCACTTCCGCAACGATACCGAGGTGCCGTTTTCGTATATTAAAGACATCGATTTCCCGACGATGGCGAAGTTTTCCGAGCACGACGTCGGTTTACCGGGAGTAGACATCGCGATTAAGCCGGTGCGCGCCTACGTCTATGGCGCGCTCGCCGCGCATCTGCTCGGGTATGTCGGCGCACCGGACGACGTAAACAAGGAGGAAGCGCGCAAGTACACGTTTTATCAAGGCGATGTCGAAGGGAAATCGAACATCGAGAAAGTGATGGACGAATATCTGCGCGGCAAACCCGGTGTGCGCTATTTGCGGCGTAACGCCAAAGGTGTCATCGAGGGTGTGCTCCGCGAAGATCCGCCAAAACAGGGAGCGAACGTTTTTCTCACTTTGGACGCGCGCATTCAGGCGATTGCCGAGGAAGCCCTCCGCGCCGTCAGTCGCGCCGCGGCGGTGGTTGTCGATGCAAATAATGGCAACATTCTGGCGATGGCGTCGGTACTGTCCTTCGACCCGAACACGTTTATCCCCAGCATCAAAGCGAAAGATTGGCAAGCGCTACAGAAAGATGAAGGCGACCCACTGGTCAACCGCGCTATCAGCGCGCTACCGCCGGGATCGACCTTCAAGTTAATTACCTCCCTCTCGGGATTGCACGGTCCCAAAAACCTCGCGAACGCGAAATACAATTGCGGCGGCGGCGTCAGCTACGGCGATCACTTTTTCCGATGCTGGGTAGCCGATAAACATTACACGCACGGGACCATAGGACTCGCCGATGCAATCAAAGTGTCATGCGACTCGTTTTTCTATCAGTACGGAAACGCGGCTGGCATTCACTCGATTGACGCCGTTGGCAAGATGTTGGGAATCGGCGAAGAATCGGGCCTGCAACTGTCAGGTGAACAAACCGGCAATATGCCGGGACCTGAGTGGATGCAAATTCACCATCCGCAGGAACGATGGTCGCAGGCGCAAACGGCCAATGTTTCGATCGGCCAGGGATACACGCTCGTGTCTCCGCTGCAATTAGCCATGGCTTACGCGACGATTG
>DASQXY010000145.1:0-4252 GCA_035639455.1 Chthoniobacterales bacterium
GTCGATAATGCTCCGCACAGGGAGGAAGCTGGATTTTTGGATCATCGGTATCCTGCTCGTGGTTATCGGAATATTCATCTACCAACGTTTTGGACCGCAAAAGAAAACTCCGGCAATCGGCTTAGAGCTGCTGGAGAAATCGATCGCGGTGCTTCCTTTCGAGAACCTGAGCGAAGAAAAGCAAAACGAATACTTCACGGATGGTGTCCAGGACGAAATTCGAACTGATCTGGCCAAAATCGCTGACATCAAAGTTATCAGCCGCACCTCAGTCATGCAGTACAAAAGCGGAGTCGCACGTAACCTGCGCGAGATCGGGCAGCAATTGGGCGTCGCGAATGTGTTGGAAGGCAGCGTGCAACGCGCTGCCAATAAGGTGCGGGTGAGCGCGCAGTTGGTCGATGCACGCACCGACCAGCACTTGTGGGCACAGACTTATGACCGCGATCTCGCCGATGTGTTCGCCATTCAAAGCGAAATTGCAAAGGCGATTGCCGACCAATTGCAAGCCAAGCTTTCGCCAGCGGAAAAGAACGCCATCGAACGCGCGCCCACGGCGGACTTGGTGGCATTTGATCATTACACACATGCCAAGACGCTTCTCTTTAGTGTCAGCATCACCGCGCAGGAGATTTCCAGGGAGTTGCTGTTCCAGGCTGTCGATCTTCTGAACAAGGCCGTATCGCGGGACCCCGGGTTTTTGTCTGCGTACTGCCAGCTTGCGAAAGCACACGGCCGCATTTACGCATTCGATATTGATCATTCGCCAGCGCGGCGCGCTTTAGCGGAAGATGCGGTACGCAATGCAGAACGCTTGCACCCTGACAACGGAGAGACGCATTTGGCGCGGGCGCGATTTCTTCTTGATTGCGATTTGGATTTCGAAGGGGCGAGGAAGGAGCTCGCCGTGGCAGAGCGTTTGGTATCGAACGACGCCGAGCTTTCTCTTCTCGGCGGCTACATCGCCCGGCGGCAAGGACGCTGGGAGGAATCGCTTCGTAATATGGAAAGGGCGACGCAACTGGATCCCCGCAACTTTTCACTCTGGCAGGAAGTCGGATTGAATTATCATTTGCTTCGCCGCTATCCACAGATGAGGGCGGCAGCCGATCAGGCAGTCGCAATTCTTCCTGATGATGGGCTCACGCGCGCCTTTCGCGCTGTTGTGGAACTGTACTGCTGCGCAAATACGCGGCTGCTGCACGAAACTATCCATGATGTCATTGGGAGGAATCCGGCTTCAACGACAAGCGTCGCCGATATCTGGTTGGATCTTGCGTTTTGTGAACATGACAACGCGGAAATCTCGCAGGCTCTCGCCGCTATTTCTGAAACAGGCAGCCAACCAGAATTTGTCACGCTACCGCGTTCCTTTTGTCAGGGTTTGGCCGCTCGCGTGAGTGGCGATGCGCAGGCTGCGCGTGCCGCGTTCATGACTGCTCGCAATCAACTGGAGCGAACGATCCGCGAGCAGCCGCAGTTTGCCTCTCCGCTTAGTGTGCTTGGAATGGCTGATGCGGCGCTTGGCCGAAAAGAAGACGCAATTCGCGAAGGCCAACGCGCGGTTGAGCTCTGTCCAGTAACCAAGGACGCGGTGGTCGGGTCGGAACTGATGGAATTTCTCGCCGTCATTTACAGTTGGACTGGCGAGAATGAGCGCGCGCTCGAGCAACTGGGAAGGACGGTCAGAATTCCTGGCGTGCTAACTCACGGTCACTTGCGGCTTCACCCTTACTGGGATTCACTGCGCGGCGATCCGCGCTTCGACCAAATCGTCGCCTCTCTCGCGCCGAACGAATCTGCGGCCGCCGCCAAATGAATCGCGGAAACTTTTTCTCGGAGCTGAAGCGGCGGAACGTCTATAAAGTCGCGGTCGCGTATGCAGTGGTGGCCTGGCTGCTGATTCAAGTCGCGACGCAGCTTTTTCCATTTTTCGAGATCCCAAATTGGGCAGTCCGTCTCGTAGTGCTCCTGTTGATTCTCGGTTTCCCGATCGCGCTGTTCCTCGCCTGGGCGTTCGAGATTACGCCTGAAGGAATCAAGCGCGCCGAAGATGTCGATCTTAGCAAATCGATCACCCCTGAAACCGGACGCAAGCTAACTTGGCTCATCACAATCGTCGCCATCATCGCAGCCGGTTTGTTGGCTTACCAATTTTTGCGACCGAAAGGCAACACGGCGCCGCCGGGGAGCGAGGCGGCTACAGGCTCCGCGATTCGGACGAAATCAATTGCGGTGCTGCCGTTTGAAAATCTCAGCCGCGATCCTGACAACGCCTTTTTTACTGACGGTGTGCAGGACGAGATTTTAACTGACCTTTCGAAAATCGCTGACCTGAAGGTGATCAGCCGCTCGAGTGTGATGCAGTACAAGAGCGGCGTTCCACGCAATCTTCGCGAGATTGGCCAACAGCTCGGCGTCGCGCACTTGCTCGAAGGCAGCGTACAACGCGCGGCTAATCGCATCCGTGTAAACGCGCAGCTAATCGACTCACGCAACGACGCGCACCTCTGGGCGCAAACCTACGATCGCGACCTTGCAGATGTGTTCGCAATTCAAAGCGAGATCGCCAAGGCGATCGCCGACCAGTTGCAGGCCAAGCTTTCGCCTAATGAGAAAGCGGCAATCGAAAAACCGCCGACCTCCGATGTCATCGCCTTCGATCTTTACAGTCGCGCTTCGACCCTGCTGGCTAGCATCGCCATCAACGCTGCCGACCGGCCGGCTCTACAGCGTGCAGTCACTCTCCTTGATCAAGCGGTAGCGCGCGATCCAGGATTCTTCGAGGCATACTGCCGATTAGCCTCCGCTCACGACAATCTCTACTTCGTGGTCGGCGATCACACTCCCGCGCGGCTTACCCTGGCGGAAGCAGCGGTTGAGGCGGCGTTTCGACTTAGGCCTGACGCCGGCGAAGCACACCTGGCCCGGGCGGAACATCTTTACCGCGGGTACTTTGATTACGATGGCGCCCTGGCGGAGCTGGACATCGCACGGCGCACGTTGCCTAACGATCCGCGGGTGTTTGAGCTAACCGGCTACATCGTACGAAGGCGAGGAAAGCAGGACGAAGGATTACGTTTTTTGCAGCGCGCGCTGGAACTCGACCCGCGCAACCTTTTCACGCTTCAGCAGATCGCGCTTAGTTATGTTAATCTAAGGCAATACAAGGAAGAAGCTGCTGTTCTCGACCGCGGACTGGATATCAAGCCTGACGATCCCGAAACCAAGGTTGCTCGAGCGCTGGTGGAGTTTGACGCCAAAGCAGATACGCGACCCCTCCATCAAGCACTAAATTCTATTCGGGCAAAGGACCCGAGCGCGATTCAAAGCGTCGCTGATAGCCTTTTTAATTGCGCACTGGCTGAGCGCGATGTCACGGTAGCCCGCGAAGCGCTTGCCGCTCTCGGGGAGAATAGTTTTGGCATGGATATTTCGCAGTTTGGGGAGTTCAGGCGCGGTTTCGGAGAGGCATTGATTGCGAGAATTGAGAAAAACGAAGCCAAAGCTCAACAGGCTTTCGCAGCAGCGCGCGCCGAGCAGCAGAAGAGTGTCGAGGCTCAGCCAAACTACGGGCCGGCGCTGTCAGTGCTGGGTTTGATTGACGCCGCTTTAGGACGGAAAGAGCAGGCATTACAAGAAGGCCGGCGCGCCGTCGAGCTGTTGCCGGTCGAGAAAGATTCAATCAATGGCGTCGCTGTAATCGAATATCTGGCACTGATTGCTGCGTGGGTCGGTGAAAAAGAGGTCGCATTCGAGCAGCTCAGCATCGCGGCGCGGCTCCCAGCTTCCCTCAGCTACGGCCAACTCAAGCTGTTGCCTTACTGGGATCCGCTCCGCGGCGATCCGCGCTTCGAGCAAATCGTCGCTTCGCTCGCGCCGAAATAGCCCAAGATCGACAACTTGCCGGTTTATGGGAAAATCGGCGTCGGAAATCTCCGAGCCGGAATGAAAGACTTCTTCGCCGAGCTGAAGCGGCGCAACGTCTATAAAGTCGCGATCGCCTATGCGATCGTGGCGTGGCTGCTCATTCAGATAGCGACGCAAGTCTTCCCGTTTCTCGAAATCCCGAACTGGATAGTGCGTTTAGTCATCGCACTTCTGGCAATTGGATTTCCGATCGCTCTGGTCTTTGCGTGGGCATTTGAGCTGACGCCTGAAGGACTCAAACGCACCGAAGATGTCGATGTTAGTGAATCGATCATCGGCCGCACCGGGCGACGAGTCGAACCCAAGATCGATATCGGCCCTT
>DASQXY010000146.1:0-6887 GCA_035639455.1 Chthoniobacterales bacterium
CCTGCCGCACCCGGCGCAACGGCTAGCGCAACAGTCAGTCCGGCCGCGGGCGCGTCTCCGCCAGTCGAGCAGGGAGTTTGGGGACAACGAGTTCCGACCGGTAATTTTTTGATCGATAATTTCCGCAAAGGCGGCCCGATCATGTGGCCGATTCTCATTGTATCGATCGTTGGCCTGACGGTTGTGATTGAGCGAATCTTTTGGTGGGGCGGCCGCTGGTTCCGGCGCGATCCGAAACGGATCGAGAAAGTGTTCACCGCGATTGAAGTGGGCGACGTGTCCGAAGCATCGCGGCTCTGCCGTGGTTCACGCGATCCGGTGCTGCGCATGATGTGGAACGGCTTGAATCACCAGCACGCGTCGCTGCAGGGCGCATTGCAAGTCGCGGCTGGGATTGAGATCAAACGTGCCGGCCGCTTCCTGGTCGTGATGGACACGCTCGTCACGCTGGCCCCGTTGCTTGGTTTGTTGGGAACCGTCACCGGGCTGATTCGCTCGTTCAGCTTTCTCGGTAACGAGGAGCTGGCGGTGCAAGCCGTCACCGGCGGCATCGCTGAAGCGCTGATTGCCACCGCGTGCGGTCTGGGAATCGCCATCTTCTCGCTCGTGCCGTTTAACTTTTTCACGTCGCGCGTGTCTAACTTAGAGTTCGAGCTGCAAACTGCAGCCACAAACCTGGAGGTGATGCTGGAAGCGAATCAACGAGCGCGGCGCGAAGCCGAAATGACGACTGCCAGGTAAACGCACAGCTCGAAAGCGCATCATGAACGCGGTCGGAATGGCAACAGCAAACATATGAGAATCGGCTCACCCATTCCTCACAAGAAAGCGCGGATTGAGATCATTCCATTGATCGACATCATGTTCTTTCTGCTGGCCAGCTTCATGATGGTGAGCCTGACCCAGGTGCACATGAAAGGGATCCGGGTAAATCTGCCTGCCGGCCAATCCGGCGAAACGCAGTCGAAGCGCGATTACATCAGCGTCTCGGTCGATGCCAACGGCTACTGTTATTTCGACAAGGACCTAATCCCTGATTACAACAAGCTCTACGCCATCCTGCAAAAGGTGCACCAGGAAAACCCCGAGGCGAAGGTCTTCGTGCGCGGCGACGCCAACACGGCGCATATCAATGTCGTGCGCGTATTGGACGTTCTCCGCTCGGTCGGCTACTACAAAATCGCTTTTGAAATCAAGAGTGAGGCGGGCAAAGGGGTGCCGGCTCCCGGTGCAGCCGGCAGCAAACCGGGGTTCTGATTATGCCAACGACCACCCAAGCGCCGAGCATCAAAGTCAAACCGCTGCTTTATCGTCCGCCGCCGAAATGGCATCTGTGGTCAGCACTGGGCGGTGCACTATTGATCCATATTGGGGCGGTGCTCGCAGCCATGAAGCGCGAGGGGCCGCCGGTGACGTTGGAGAAGCCAGCCGAGCAAATCGTTGAGGCAACTATCCAGGAGGAACCGCAACCAACCCCGCCACCTGAGGAAATTGTCGCTCCGGAACCGCCGCCGCCGCCGCCTGAACAAATACCAGAGTATGTTGAGGAGCGCACGCCACCACCACGCCAGCCAAAACCGGCGGCGACAATCGCTCCGGTGAAACAGCTGCCGATGTCCAGCGCCAAAGCCCTTGCTGTCTACGCGCCGAAGCCGCCTTATCCGTACGAGGCGCGCGCACACCACATCATGGGTAGCGGCGTTTGCGTTCTCAGCGTCAATTCCGCCACGGGTCAGGTCACCGACGCCAGCATGAGCCAAAGCATTGGCAATCGTATCTTGGATGACGCTACTGTCAGCACCTTTCGCAACTGGCGATTCCGACCCGGGACCGTTTCCAAAGTCAGGGTTCCGATTACCTACACGATGACCGGCGCGTCTTATTAGTTTACGGCCATGAAACTTGCCTCACCCATTCCGCACAAGCGCGCACGCATTGAGATCATTCCGCTCATCGATATCATGTTCTTCCTGCTCGCCAGTTTCATGATGGTGAGCCTGAGCCAGACGCACATGAAAGGGATCCGTGTCAATCTGCCCGCGGCGTACGCACCGCCCTCAACCGTGCCGAAAGATTACGTTTCGCTCAAGGTCCGCCAGGGCAACGCCGTTTTCTTTAACGAGCAATATGTGCCGCAGGATGAGGTTTTGCCGCGGCTGTATCAACTGCACCAGGCCAACCCGAACATTAAAGTCTCCCTCAGCGCTGACGGGTTGGCGATGCATGGTGACGTGATCACGTTGTTGGACGAAGTGCGACGGGTCGGAATAACAAAGATTGGTTACCAGATTCGAACGGCAGCTGGAGTTGGCGGCGAACAGCCTGGACCCCCGCCGCCGCCTCCGCCGGCGCCGCCGAAGCCCTAAGCGAGCGCGTTTTGCAGCGCAACGCGCAACCGCCGTGTCGCTCGCGCACGATGGCTGATTTGGTTTTTCACTTCCGGCGGTAATTCTCCGAACGTCTGGTCGCAACCGGCGGCAACGAATACCGGATCATAGCCGAAGCCATGCACACCGCGAGGAACATCGACGATTCTCCCTCGGACAACTCCTTCAAAGGTCTTGAGAACCTCGCCACCACGTGCGAGGGCCAGCACACACCGAAAACGCGCAGCGCGATTCCGCCGCTGCGACAGTTCGCGCAGCAATTTGTCGATGTTGTCTCGGTCGGTTGCCTTTTCCCCGGCGTAGCGCGCCGAAAAGACTCCCGGCGCGCCCCCGAGCGCGTCCACCTCCAGACCGGAATCGTCCGCCAGCGCGAGTAGATGTCGATCTCGTACTTGTTGATCTTGCGACACAGCGGTCGCTTTTAAGATCGCGTTCTCTTCGAACGTGCCGCCCGTTTCGCTGTGAAGCGTGATCTGCGGGAACGCGCTCAGATCAACGAGTTCGAAATCGCGGCCGAGCAGTTCGCGGAACTCGCGCGTTTTATGTGCATTACGCGTCGCCAGTACGAGTTCTGTCATGTTGGAAATGAAATTTGGAAACTACGAATCCAAGAATAAAAACTTTTAGTTTCTTTTCCTGGCTTCCTGGGTTCCTGATTAATCTGTGAGCGAGCGGCGCAAACCATATCCGTTCGAGGAGATCGAGCCGAAGTGGCAGCACGTTTGGGAAGATCGACAACTCTTCCACGCCCCAAATCCCGGCGAGCGCGACTTCGACCCCAACAAGCCGAAGTTTTACATCCTCGATATGTTCCCGTACCCGAGCGGTGCCGGTCTGCACGTCGGACACCCAGAAGGCTACACCGCGACCGACATCATCGCGCGCTACAAACGCATGCGCGGGTTCAACGTTTTGCACCCGATGGGTTGGGACGCATTTGGTTTGCCGGCCGAGCAATACGCAATCAAGAGCGGTCAGCACCCGGCTATCACCACGCGTGAGAACGTTCGCAAATTCAAGTCACAGCTGAAGCGGATCGGTTTCTCCTACGACTGGCAGCGCGAGATCAACACCACCGACCCGCGATACTACAAATGGACGCAGTGGATTTTTCTGCAGATCTACAACTCCTGGTTCAATCCCGGAACGAATAAGGCCGAGCCGCTCTCAACCTACCGCGGTGAGAACGGAGATGCAGTTCGCCTCGCCTACGTCGCGGATGTGCCAGTAAACTGGTGTCCGGAGCTGGGCACTGTACTGGCCAACGAAGAAGTCGTTGACGGCAAAAGTGAGATTGGCGGATTTCCAGTCGTTCGGCGACCGATGCGGCAATGGATGCTTCGGATTACCGCCTACGCAGAACGGCTACTGAATGAACTGGAGGGCCTCGATTGGCCGGACGGCATCAAATTACTCCAGCGAAATTGGATCGGCCGTAGCGAAGGCGCGGAGATCGATTTTAAGATCGACAATCACGAGCACAAAATCCGCGTGTTTACGACGCGACCAGACACGCTTTACGGTGGAACATTCCTCGTCCTGGCGCCGGAACATTCGCTCGTTGATCTAATCGTAACAGAAGAGCAATGGCCCGCTGTTCGCGACTATCGCGAAAGGACTGCGCGCAAAAGCGAACTGGAACGGGCGGAGCTCGCGAAAGAGAAGACGGGCGTTTTTACTGGCGCATACGCGATCAATCCGGTGACGGAGCGGAAGATTCCGATCTGGATCGCCGATTATGTGTTGCTTGGCTACGGCACTGGCGCGATCGGCGGCGTGCCCGCGCATGACGAGCGCGATCTGGAATTCGCGCGAAAATTTGATCTGCCGATTGTGGAAGTCGTCCAACCGCCTAGCGATGCGCCAGCGATTGGATTTACCGGCGATGGAATCGCGATCAACTCTCCACTCATCAATGGGCTGCCGACCGCGGAAGCGAAGAAGAGAATCATTACATGGCTGGAAGAGCACGGTCGCGGTCGGCGTGAAGTGAATTACAAACTGCGTGATTGGCTGTTTTCGCGTCAGCGTTACTGGGGCGAACCGTTCCCAATCGTTTGGGAGTCAGAGCCGCACGGGCACCACAAACACCGCGCATTGGGCGAATCGGAGCTGCCAGTTGTTCCGCCGCCGCTCGATGATTACAAACCCACCGGCACCGGCGAGCCGCCGCTCGCGAAAGCGAAAGACTGGATTCGGTACTCAGGCAAAGCGACGCGCGAAACCAACGTAATGCCGCAGTGGGCCGGCTCTTGTTGGTACTACTTAAGATTTTGCGATCCGCAGAACGATTCGCGATTCACGGGCGAAAAAGCGGAGAATTACTGGATGGGAGGGAACAAACCCGGCGGTGTCGATCTTTACGTTGGCGGTACCGAGCACGCGGTGTTGCATCTGCTTTACGCTCGCTTTTGGCACAAGGTATTGTTCGATCTCGGCTACGTCTCCAAGCCCGAACCGTTCCAGCGACTTGTTAACCAAGGCATCATCCTGGGCGAGGACAATCAAAAGATGTCCAAGTCGCGCGGCAACATCGTGAATCCCGACGACGTGATAGGGCGCTACGGCGCAGACGCATTTCGCTGCTATGAAATGTTCATGGGGCCTCTCGAGCAGATGAAGCCTTGGAGTATGCGTGGTGTCGAAGGAATTGCCCGATTTCTGGCGCGCGTCTGGCGCTTAATGATGATGGAGAACCAGGCGGGGGAATGGGTCTTGTCGAGAAACGTGCGAGATGCCGACCTTACGCGCGACCAGCAGCGCCTCCTGCACGCCACGATAAAAAAGGTGACCGAAGACATTGAGTCGCTCTCGTTCAACACGGCCATTTCGCAGATGATGATCTTCGTCAATGCGTTCACCAATGCCGAGACGATCCCCATTTCGGCGATGCGCACGTTCCTGGTTTTGCTGAATCCGTTCGCGCCGCACCTCAGTTCCGAGCTGTGGCAACGCTTGAAATCAAAGGGTGAGATTACGAGCCAAGCTTGGCCACAGTGTGAGGAGCGCTGGCTGGCCGAGGACGAAATCGAGATTGTTGTGCAAGTGAATGGAAAACTGCGCGAACGAATGAAGATGTCGATCTTTGCGACCCAAGAAGAGATGAAAGCCGCGGCGCTCGCCGAACCGAAGATTCAGCAAATCATCTCCGGCAAATCGGTCCGGAAAGTTGTCGTGGTCCCGAAAAAACTGATAAACATCGTCGTATGACAAAAATCTGGAAGGAGTTCAAGGAATTCGCGATCAAAGGAAACGCGGTTGATCTCGCCGTCGGCGTTATTATCGGCGCAGCGTTCGGCGCGATAGTCACTTCGCTCGTCAAAGATGTCATCATGCCCCCAATCAGCGTGCTCAGCGGCGGGCTCGATTTCTCCAACAAGTTCATCGTGCTGCGCGCGGCGAAGGATGGCTCGCTTGGTTTCAACACCCCCGCCGACGCGTTGAAGGCCGGCGCGATCACATGGAACTACGGCAACTTTATTACGCTCCTCATCAATTTCCTCATTGTCGCCGTCGCAATTTTTCTGCTCGTCCGCGGCATCAACAGGCTCAAACGCCCATCACATACGGAGCCTGTGACGAAAGATTGCCCGGCCTGCGCAATGACAATCCCGATAAAGGCCACGCGCTGTCCGCATTGCACGACCGAACTTTCGGGATCACCACGAGCTTAGCGGCGTAACGCTTGCTGCAAATTCCGTTCGGATGCTCGCGTCCGAACGCGTTGGTAGCCAAATAATTACTTGCTGCGCTGCGGAGGACTGCTATCTGGCCCGCGGTGTTGCTAATGCGAGAACCTCTTAGAAGTATAACCGCTGGGCTCATCGGCTCAGTTCTGGCCGGCTGTGCACAGCAATCGGCTCTGCAGCGCTCACGCAGTGCCGCCGCTGGTACTGTTCGCCATAATCATGTGCGCACGACCGCATACACGGGCAACGAGGGCACTGGCCGACGCAACGCCCTAGGCGTAGCGTTGTCCCACCGCCATGTCATGAGTGCGGCCTCCGATTGGTCGCGCTTTCCTTTGGGAACCCGCTTTCGCATTTTGGGCACGGAGGAGGAATACATCATTGACGATTACGGCACCGCGCTTGTCGGCACTAACACGATCGACCTGTATAAGCCTACTCGTCTTGCCATGCGGAAATGGGGCGTGCGCCACATCGATATCGAGGTGTTACAATGGGGCTCAGCCGAGGAAAGTCTCAGAGTTCTGCGGCCGCGCAAAAAACATTCCGCGGTGCGGCAAATGATCCTCGCTCTGGAGAAAAATTTCGCGTCCGGTCCGCCACGTTTGCATTGATTAACTCGCGTCGGCATCGACTATGCCGGCGATGAAAATCCTCGTTACCGGCGGCGCCGGTTACATCGGCAGCATCTGTGCCGAACTGCTGCTCGATCAAGGACATGACGTCACGATTTTCGATAACCTCGCCGAGGGTCACCGGCGCGCGGTCGATCCGCGTGCGCGCTTTATCGAAGCCGACCTGCAAGATCGAG
>DASQXY010000147.1:0-2928 GCA_035639455.1 Chthoniobacterales bacterium
ACATCGTGCAGGACGGCGCCGGCTGGGAAACTGTTTCGCGCGGGTATCATTTCAGCAACAAGCACATTGAAGTGGTCATCGATGCTGTGCGAACGCCGACCCGTTCCCAGCCACGCTCCTGGACAGTGGTGCATCGGAAGCGGGCTGTAATCATAGCGCCAATGACGATCGACGGGAAATTGCTGCTCATTCGGCAGGAACGCGTGCCGATTCGCGCCACAATCTGGGAGATGCCGGCTGGGCAAATTGATAATAACAAAGCCGACGAGGAGGCGATCAGAGAAGTGGCGCTGCGCGAGTTGCGCGAAGAGACCGGCTACGAACTCGCTCCTGACGGCGAACTGATTGCGCTGGGCTATTATTTCACTTCCCCTGGATTCACGGATGAACACGGCTACCTCTTTCTGGCACGGGCAGTCGAGCACAGCACACGAGGAAACGATCACGGTGAAGGGGAATCGATTCTCGGCTGCCACGCGTTCACGGTGGACGAAATCCGCCGCATGATTGCTGCGAACGAGATTCGCGACGCCAATACGCTCGGCATTTGCGCCGGTCTCGCGGCACGCGGTTTCATTTCGCTCGCGCCTGCGGAGTGACTGTCGATCTGATGGCGCTGCGGGACATTTTCAAATTTCGCGAGCTGCCGGAGAGCGAGACTTCGAAGCCGTTTCTCGAGCATCTCGAGGAGCTCCGGTGGACCATCGTCAAGATGGCCACTACCCTGGCGGCGGCGATGATCGTCTGTTTTGGTTTCCGCTCAACGCTCGTCCGCATCATGCAGGCACCGCTGGCCGAGGTCGGTCAACAAGCGGCCGAGTTGCGCGCCCTCGGCATCACCGATTCGATCGTTATTTCGTTTCATCTCGCGTTCTACGCTGGCATCGTTCTCTCGTTCCCGTTGCTTCTCTATTTCGGCGCGGAGTTCGTTTTGCCGGCGCTCACCGCCGTCGAGAAACGTTTTCTGTTTCCGGCAATAACCGTCAGTTTCGCCTTATTTTTGCTCGGTGTGCTGCTGTGTTATTTCTGGCTTTTACCGAAGACGATCCTTTTCTTTTTTCGCGATACACAATCGCTCGGCTGGACGCCAACCTGGACCGTGCAGCAATATTATTCTTTTGTGACGCGCTTCACGATCGGGTTTGGCCTCGCCTTTGAACTGCCCGTTGTGGTGCTGGCTCTCGTGCGCTTCGGCCTAGTCACTTACCGTTTCATGGCCCGCACTCGACCGTACGCCATCGTGCTCATCTTTATTCTCGCCACCATCATCACTCCCACGCCCGACATCCTGACGTTGATCGCAATGAGCCTGCCGATGTGTCTCCTCTACGAGAGCTGTATCTGGATTGCCTGGCTGATGGAACGCCGCACGTTGCGCCACAGAGCTGCCTGAGCGCGTGGATATCTCGGCCTATCGGCTGGTTTTCAGCATCTTCATTTTTGCCACCGGCGCGGTCGTCGGGTCGTTCCTCAATGTTTGTATCTATCGATTGCCGCTCGACCTCTCGATCAATCGTCCTCGCCGCTCTTTTTGTCCGTCCTGCAAGTATCCGATCCCGTGGCGACAAAATCTGCCGCTCGTTAGCTGGATGTTGCTGCGCGGCCGCTGTGCCAAGTGCGGGGCGAGAATCAGTTTCCGTTATTTCGCCGTGGAATTGCTCACCGCGTTTTTGTTTCTCGCCATCTGGGAAAGCTTTCCCGTCCCGGTGGCGGTCGCCTACTGGATTTTGGTTTCACTTGTCATCGTCGCCACCTTTGTCGATTTCGAGCACTTCATCATCCCCGACGAGGTCACGATTGGAGGCACTGTTGCCGGCGTACTCGCGACTTTGGCTGTCCCCGAACTAATGGGTACCGATTCACGGTTCGCCGCGGTCATTCGCTCCGTGCTCGCCGCCGCCCTCGGTTATCTGATCCTGCTGTTCGTTCTCGAAGCGGGCAAGGTCGCGTTCGGGAGAAAACGAATCAAACTCGATGGGCCGACACCATTCACGTGGAAGCGTCAGGGCGATGATGCCGAATTCGTTGTCGGCACTGAGCAAAGCTTGTGGAGCGACTACTTCGCGCGCGAAAAGGATCGGCTAATCCTGAAATGCGATGACGCGAAGATCGACAACCGCATTCACAACAAGATCACCCTCGAGTTTTACTACGATCGCCTCATTGTGGAGCGAGAAACCTTGCTGCTCGATCACCTTAACAAAATCTCCGGCACGGCCATCGAGATCGTTATCCCCCGCGAAGCAATGGGCCGCGGCGACTTGAAATTTCTCGCTGCGATCGGTGCGTTTCTCGGCTGGCGGGCCGTGCTCTTCGCGGTTTTTGCCGGCTCACTTCTGGGCTCCGTCGTCGGCTTGTTCACGTTGCTCCTCGGGAAACGCGTCTGGTCGGCGAAGCTCCCCTTTGGACCCTATCTTGCTTGCGGTGCGGTGACCTGGATGTTTTACGGCCAGGCATTTGTCCGATGGTATCTCGGTCTCCTCAGTCCGTACTAAATACTGGCGCAACCGACGGATTTTGCTTCGACTGGGCGATTCGCGGCGCGGCAAACATAAGTCGCAGGTTGATCAGTTCTGCTTTCCACCAGCGAAACAGCCCTTTGCGCAGCAGTTTAGTCACGCGCCAGTCCGGCACGAAGCCATCGTAAAGCTCGCGCCACCCAGCGTTGTGCGTCGCGAAATAGCCGGTTGCCAGCCTACGCTTCGCCAGCCTAACAAGTCGTCGATTGTAGAACTTAATCATGCTCGCGGCCATTCGTCCCGGTGCTCCGCGGAATGGCAGCTGCAGAAACGCTTTCTCCGGGTCCTTGTAGGCCGGAATGACGAGGCCGAAATAATACGACGACACGTCCAGCAGCAGCGCCGTCGACATCAACTCGGCGTCGCCCATATAGTAATACTTGTCCTTGTAAAGCGTTTCAAACCACGA
>DASQXY010000148.1:0-10521 GCA_035639455.1 Chthoniobacterales bacterium
GTTTCGGTGCCGTAATACTGCTTGATCCGGTCTTCGACTTCGTCGGACGGTGCGACGACAACCTCCACATCTTTGCCGAGTGCGAAGCGGAGATCCTCGGCGGCGCGCAGATCAAGCGGGTCGACCAGAGCCACGCGCAACGTGTTGCCGATGATTCCGATCGGGAGCGCGCGATGCAGCCGGGCCAAGCCACTCGGGATCAGGCGCAGAACTTGTTCAGGAATTTCGGTCTCGCTGAGGTCGACAAATTCCGTGCCCACGCCTTCGGCGATCGTTTGGTAGAAGCCGCGCTCGTCGATAAAACCGCTGTCGACCATCGCTTGCGCGATCGTCTTGCCGTTCAATTCCGCTTCGCTCAGCACATCATCGGCTTGGGAAGGCTGGAGAATGTTCTGTTCGACGAATAGCTCGGCGAGTTGTTTGTTATTCATGAAAGCGCGGAGTCGTTAAATCGTTGAATCGGTAAATCGTTAAAGAGTCAGCTCACGTCTCCGATGGTGATGGAGATGACCTCATCGGCGCTCGTTAGGCCGGCGAGGACTTTGCGCACGCCATCTTCGCGTAAAGTGCGCATGCCGAGCTCACGGGCGCGTTGGCGGAGCGATAGGGTCGAGCTGCGTTTATTGATCATGTGCCGCACCTCATCATCGATCGTGAAGATCTCGAACATGCCCATGCGCCCTTTGTAACCGGTGCGGCGACACTGTTCACAGCCGATCGGGCGCATGATCTGCGCGCCGTCGAGCTGGCCGGGCTCAATCCGCAACGCGCGCAGCTCGGTTTCAGTCAGGGCGCCGGGCGCTTTGCAGTTTGAACAAAGTCGGCGCACTAAGCGTTGTGCCATGATCGCGCGGACCGAGGAAGCGACCAGAAATGGCGGCACGCCAATGTCGATCAAACGCGCCACCGCGGACGGCGCGTCATTCGTATGCAGGGTACTAAAGACAAGGTGACCAGTAAGACTCGCCGCTGTGGCGATGTTGGCGGTCTCAGCGTCGCGAATTTCGCCAATCATAATGACATTCGGCGCCTGGCGGAGAATAGAGCGCAACGCGGCTGGGAACGTCATGCCGATTTCCGGATTCACCTGCACCTGATTGATGCCGGTCATCTGATACTCGATTGGCTCCTCGACCGTGATGATTTTGCGATCCGGCTGGTTGATGTAGTGAAGGCAGGCGTAAAGCGTGGTCGTTTTGCCGGAACCCGTTGGCCCGGTCACGAGCAGAATTCCATCGGGAAGTCTGATGAGCCGCTCGAATATTTCCTGATCGTCGGAGAAGAATCCAAGCTCGGGCAGGCCAAGAACGAGGCTCGATTTGTCGAGGACGCGCATGACGACACTCTCGCCGTGATTGGTTGGAATGGTGGAGACGCGCAAGTCGATTGGTCGCTTTTTGATTTTGACCTGAATGCGGCCGTCCTGGGGTAGACGTTTCTCAGCGATGCTCATCGATCCCGTCATGATTTTGATCCGGCTAACGATCGCTGATTGGAGGCGTTTCGGCGGTGCCTGCATTTCCTGAAGCACTCCGTCGATGCGGAAACGGACGCGAAATTTTTTGTCGAGCGGTTCAAGGTGAATGTCGCTTGCGCCGACGCGATGTGCCTCGATCAGCAACATCGACACCATGCGGATGATCGGCGCGTCCTGTTCGTCCGTCTCGGTAAGGGCGGAGCCGTCGCCAATTTCGATGCCGAGATCGATATCGCCGCCGATCTTTGCGCGGAGGACATCGGCCGCTTCATCCGCGGTGCCGTAATATTTAATCAGTGCGTCGCGGATTTTACTGGGACTGGTGCAAACGACTTCGATGTCGCGCTGTAAGAGAAAGCTGAGGCTATCGATCGTGTCGATATTGAGTGGGTCACCGACCGCCACCACGAGCCCGGTCTCGCCGAATGCGACTGGAATGACTTTGAAGCGCCGCGCCTCCTCGGCTCGGATTTGTTTGATGATAACCGGGGGAATGATGATCGCTGAGAGGTCGATCCAATCCATATGGGCTTGTGCCGCGAGGGTGCGCGAAACGTCCGCTTCAGTGAGCAGGCCGTCTTTGACGAGGCGATCGACCACACCCTCCGCGCCGTTCAAGCGTGTGCGGGCACGCTCGATCTGCGGCTTGGTGACAAGCCCAGCATCGCGCAGCAGATCAAGGACGTAGCTTTCGTTCCGGGCCATGGCGACAAGTGGAACGGCCAATTTATCGCAAAACTCGGGCTAACAGGGCGAAAAAGTGCAAAAAATTTGACACGTCGGAGCCGGGGCGTATACACGCTGCCGCGTTGGCTCGGCGCTCGCTGCACGATGCAGCGTCGGCACCTAAGTTGCACGGCGACCCGAGCCCGGAGCCGAACTGCGACATGAAGCGATATCTTCCCTTTATAATTGTCGCCATCGTGGCGGTGGTGGCGGTGGGCGCCGGAGCGATGCTGTATCGAACCAAACGCGCGGCCATGACCAGCGGCGCGCAACCGGGAGCTCCATCTAAGCCGCTAAAACCGGAGCATGTGCGCGGTGCAATGAAGGCTCCCGTGACGCTCGAAGAGTTTGGCGATTTCCAATGTCCAGCGTGCGCGACCGTCGCCGGCATGCTCGATCCGATCGAGGCGGAGTATGGATCGAACTTGCGCGTTGTGTTCTGGAATTTTCCACTCGCGATGCACAAGCATGGCCGAGAGGCAGCGCTAGCGGCTGAAGCGGCCTCACTCCAGGGACAATTTTGGCAAATGCACGATTTGCTTTACGAGAAGCAATCGGCCTGGAGCACGGCCGATGACGTCCAACCAGTATTCGAGCAATTTGCGACGCAGTTGAAGCTCGATACCGAACGCTTCAAAAAGGACTACGCGAGCGTGGACGTCGCCGCGCGCGTGGATCGGCAGCACGAGTACGGTGTGTCCCGCGGGGTAAAGAACACCCCCACAGTTTTCGTGAACGGCCGCGAGCTCCCTCCGCCGTTCAATCGAGATCGCATTCGCGAGGCAATTACCGCGGCCCTACCTGCAGCAAAGTCCTGATTGTATCGCGGCAGCGGTTCAATCTTCCACCAGGCCTACATCGGCCCGATCACGCAAACCGGGGTACTAGCGAAAACAAACGAGATCACGATCGCTGGCGGGAATATCACCGTGCATCCAAGATAATCCGGCAGCACGCTTTATTCTGGCGAACTGATGATGCGACAAGCTGGGATAAAACGTGAAAGCACTCACTCCACCGTCACGCTTTTGGCGAGGTTGCGCGGTTTATCGACATCACGGCCGAGCTCGACGGCAAGATGATAAGCGAAAAGTTGCAATGGGATAACGGTGACGATGGGCATCAGGCAATCAGGCACGCTCGGAAGCGTGACAATGTCATCGGCGATCCCTTTTAGCCGGCCTGCGCCGCTGCCGCTTGTCAGCGCAATGATCGCGCCTTTGCGAGCTTTTACTTGCTCAATGTTGTTGAGGTTCTTCGAGAAGACGCCGTCGTCGGGCGCGATGAAGATCGAGGGCAAGTCAGGTCGGATGAGCGCGATGATGCCATGCTTGAGCTCAGCGCTCGGATGTCCCTCGCCATAGAGATAGGTGATCTCTTTGAGTTTCAGTGCGCCTTCCATGGCAATAGGGAAATTGAATTGCCGACCGAAAAAAAGCACTCCGCTCACATCGACGTATTTTTTCGCGAGCGCTTCCATTTGCTCGCTCAGCTTCAATGTCTCCTGAACTTTGTCGGGCAAAATCTGAAGCGCATCGATCAGTCGGGCGCCTTGCGCGGCAGAAAGGCTGCGCATTCGTCCAAGGAGCAGGCCGATCAACGTGAGGATGACCAGCTGCGACGTGAACGATTTTGTCGCCGCGACGCCGATCTCCGGACCAGCGTGCATGTAAACGCCGCCATCGCTTTCCCGCGCAATAGTACTGGCGACGTTGTTACAGATTCCCAGTGTGCGATAACCTTTCTGCCGGCTTTCGCGCAACGCGCCGAGTGTATCGGCCGTCTCGCCACTTTGGCTAATCGCAAAGACCAGCGTGTCCGGCGTCATCGGTGTGTTGCGATGGCGAAATTCGCTCGCGTATTCCACTTCGGTCGGAATGCCAGCCACGTGCTCAATTAGATATTCGCCGACCATGGCGGCGTGAAAAGCAGTGCCGCAGCCGGTCAGGACGATTCGGCTAACCTTGCGTAACTCGGCAGGCGTCATGTTCAAGCCGCCGAGCTTCGCCGTGCAATCTTCAAAGCTAAGGCGGCCGCGCATGGCGTCGCGCACGGAACAGGGCTGCTCAAAGATCTCTTTGAGCATGTAATGTGGGTAATCGCCCCTCTTGATGTCCTCTGCGGTGAACTCCACGCGACTGACCGCGTGCTGTTCAGTCGTGCCGTCGAGAGAGGTGATTTCAAATCTGTCTGGCTCCAGCGCGACCATCTCAAAGTCGCTCAGGTAAACGGCGTCCCGCGTGTGGGCGACGATCGCGCTCACGTCGCTCGCCAGGAAATTCTCGTTTTGGCCGATCCCTAATACGAGTGGGCTGCCACGGCGCGCGCCGACAATGAAGTCGGGCACGTCCGCATGCACGACCGCGATGCCGTAAGTGCCGATAACCTGCTTTAAGGCCGCACGCACGGCGTTTACTAACCGGGCTTTCGAATCTCTGTTTCGGGCCGGCCTCGCCGACTTCGGCCCACGAACACCCTCCGCGCCTTCAGATTCGTAGTACATCCTGCCAATCAGATGGGCCAAAACCTCAGTATCTGTTTCCGAACGAAAATTGGTGTTGCCGTTTCGGTTTAGTTGCTCTTTGAGCGCCTGGTAATTCTCAATTACGCCGTTATGAACCAGCGCGATCTTGCCGCTGGCATCGAAATGCGGGTGCGCGTTTGCGTCGTTTACTTCTCCGTGGGTCGCCCAACGTGTGTGGCTGATGCCGACGTGACCTGAGGCCGGCTTGCGCGCGATCAGTTTCGCGAGGGACGCAATCCGGCCGGCGCATTTGCGTGTCTCGAATTGGTCGTCACCGTTAACGACAGCAATCCCGGCGGAGTCGTAGCCGCGGTATTCGAGGCGACGTAGTGCGTCGAGCAGGATCGGCGCGGCTTCGGCGCGCCCGACATAACCAACGATTCCGCACATGTCGGAAGTTTACGGGTGGCGCTCCTCAGCCGCAAGATGCGCGCTGTACCCAAAAAAGTTGCCGGAATCATCACACGGTTGCGATAGAGTAACGGCTGTGACGACGGGAGAGGCGATGCGGCGCGATTCAGCAATGACTAAACCGGCAACAGTGACGCCATCGCTTCCGCCAGGCACAACTCAGCGCACGCTGGCTATCATTATGGGTGGCGGCGCTGGTACACGCTTGTTTCCATTGACGAAAGACCGAGCCAAACCGGCTGTCCCACTCGGCGGCAAATATCGGCTGGTCGACATCCCAATCAGCAACTGTCTCAATTCCGGTTTGCGCTCGATCTTCGTGCTGACGCAGTTCAACACGATGTCGTTGCATCGGCATATTCAGGCCAGCTATAAATTCGACAATTTCTCGCGTAGTTTTATCGACATTCTCGCCGCCCAACAGACGCCGGAGCGCGCGGAATGGTATCAAGGCACCGCGGACGCCGTCCGACAGAACATACGGTACTTCCTCGAGCGGCCATTCGAATACTATCTGATCCTGAGCGGTGACCAGCTTTACCGCATGGATTTCCGCGTCCTGTTGCATCAACACATCCAATCCGGTGCTGAGATTACCTTGGCGACGAAACCCGTACGCCGCGAGCAAGTTAGCGGGTTCGGCATTATGCAATCCGGTCCTGATCGGCGGATTACTCGGTTCGTTGAGAAGCCGCGCGACGAAGCCGTGCTTCACGAGATGCGAATGAGCCGCGAATTGCTTGCCACGACGGAGGCAAATCCGGACGAGGAATTGTTTCAGGCATCGATGGGCATTTACATTTTCGATCGCGAGGTGTTGGTGGCATGCCTCGCAAATGAGCTGGTCGATTTTGGCAAGGACGTCATTCCGCAGGCAATCAAAGATCGACATGTCAGCGCGTTCATTTTTAACGGCTATTGGGAAGACATTGGCACGGTGCGCGCGTTCTACGAAGCCAATCTCGGGCTGACCGACGTGGTGCCGGAGTATAGCTTCTTCGAGTCGGACGCACCGATTTACACGCATCCGCGCTTTTTACCGGGCAGCAAGGTTAACGGCGCAACGCTGCGCCAGGCGATCGTGTCCGATGGTTGCATCGTCTCCGATGCGCACATCGAGCGAAGCGTCATCGGTATCCGCAGCATCATTCAAAGCGGTGCTACCATTCGCAATAGCATCGTCATGGGTGCGGATTACTTTGAGCTCGCGGCGAGTGCATCGAGGGACGGACAGCACCAGCTGGAGGCGACCGGCGAGGTTCCGATCGGCATAGGCCGTAACTGCGTCATCGATCGCGCGATCATCGATAAAAATGCGCGAATCGGCGATGGAGTTGTGATTACGCCGGAAGGAAAACCGTCGAATCTAGACACCGAAAATTACCATATCCGCGACGGCATTGTCATCGTACCGAAGAATGCAGTCATACCGCCCGGCTTCTGGGTGTAGAGCGCGCCCGTTGCGAGAAAGCGCGCTCGCTTCAATAATGAGAGCCAGAGCCTTGAATGCCTTGCTGGACCATGTCTGAAATCGCTGTGCCCTGCTCCCATCTCTCCTGCCGGTTCCAAGGAATGGCGGAGTCGTACTGTTTGGCATCCGGATCGTCGACGAGCCGGGTTGGCTGATTCTCTGACGCGCAGGAGACGAACGCGGCTATGCTCGCGACGAACAGTGCGGCGCAGACGGTTTTGCGCAGTTTAGCGAGCGATGTCTTCATAGATCACAACGTCTCCAGATTGCACTTGGATGCCACGAGCCAAGCTATTCGTGACAATATCCCCGATTGCTGTCGCCGGTTCAACTGACGAAATGCGGATCTTACCGATTAACGCGCCATCGCGCAGAACGAGCATGTCTTCATTGCTGTGCAATCCCTGCCGCTCGCCCAAATTTAAGACGACAAAATTATACGCCTGATTGACTGCCATGACCGTGCCGCGTAGACGCGCCCTGGCCGGTGAAGGTTCGCGCCGCTTCACCTCTGGGCGGGAAGCGACTGCGGATGACCCGCGCATCGACGAAGTGGCTTCCGCCGTGGCGGTCCTTGGCGCCCCGCCAAGCGTTTGCGAGATAAGCGCGTTTTCCCGCTCTGCGTTCTCCAGCTGCTGACGCGTGTTGTCGAGTTGCGCCTGCAGTTCCGCGGCCGAGGGCGCACCTGGGTTGACCGTGCTAGGCTCAGCGCCTGGTTCCTGCGTCTGGTTTTTCACTGAAGCCAGTTCTGCTTCGGTCGCGCTCAGCTTGGTCTGTAGATCTGCTTTTTCTTTCAACACTTGAGCAAGATCGGCCTCCGCTTTGGCGGCAGTGGATTCGTCGGTCCGTTTAGTGCTGGCCGCCTTAGTGCTGGCGCTTGGCGCCGCAGCAAGTTGCCGCTCGAGCGTGGAGCGGCGCTGCTCGGCTGCATCGCGCGCGGCTGCCGCTTTCGCAAGATTTGTCTGCAACGCCGTGAACCGAAAGCTATTGAGCAAACCAAAGATGGCGGCGAGCACCAGCAGCACAGTGGCCATGCTGAGCAATGTCTTCGGGGTGAACGCGAAACTCATGAGAATGGCGAGGTAAAGAAGGGTAACTTGTAACTGAGCACAATTCGACAATGCAATGCAGGAATTCGTTTACCACCCGTTTTGCCGTGGCAGGGTAATTCACATTGCGTCTGCGGTAATCCGAAATTATAAGCGAGCATGGGGCAGCAGCATCGGGTTCGCGCCAAGCGGAAGCGGCGGCAGGCATATTTGCGCCGGAAAAAGGACACGCTCAAAGCGGCGCGTCGAGAACCGCTGCGAACAAAAGGCAAAAAGCAACCAAGCGCGCCGACAGCATAGCAGTCGGCAGGCTTAACTGCTCGCACCCAGTCGCTTGCGCCATGCAACAGCAACCACATTACCTAATTGTCGACGGGCACAGCATCATCTTTGCCTGGCCGGACCTGCGCAAAATGCATGGACGCCGTGCGGAACTGGCGCGCGCCGCGTTGATCAAACAGCTGCGCGATTATCAGGATTGGAGCGGAGTGCGAGTGGTCGTTGTTTTCGACGGCAGCGGCTCTCGTGTAGCTGTCAGTGCCGAACCCGGCGAGGTTCAGGTATTCTATTCGCGCCGTGGCCAAAGCGCTGATGCGATTATCGAGCGGCTCGCAGCCAAGTATGCCGGTCTTTTCGATGTGGTAGTTGCAACGGCAGACCGAAAGGAGCAGGCGACCGTCACTTCGTGTGGCGCAAGCTGGCTTTCCGCCGAAGGTCTGTGCGGTCTTATACGACAAGCGCGTCCATCACCGACCCTTCGGTCGAAAAAGTTTTAAGCTGCTCCCGCGGCAATCGCCGCACAGGGCGTGCGATTCATTTGCTGACGCGAAGTCGCCAACACGCGCGCCAGCACGCAATAGAGTTGCTCGACCGGCAAATTCTTGCTGACGTAACCATTCGCCCCGGCGCGCAATGCCGCGTGCATTTTCTCCTCATCGTAGCCGACGCCGGTGAAGACGACGATCGGGATGGTCGGATTGATTTCGCGAATGTATGA
The DNA here is from genome assembly GCA_035639455.1 of Chthoniobacterales bacterium. GTDB lineage: Bacteria > Verrucomicrobiota > Verrucomicrobiia > Chthoniobacterales > UBA10450 > AV17. The sequence continues at coordinate 8,656 of DASQXY010000148.1, forward strand.
GATCAGCGAAATGCCATCGACCTTCGGCATGCGCAGATCGACGATTATCACTTCGCAATCGTTGTGGGCGAGCCAAGTGGCGGTTTGAAAGCCTTCTGTCAAAGCTTGGCAGCTGTGGCCCTTTTGCCGCAGATACGTGATCAAAAACCGGCTGATAGCTGGGTCGTCGTCAATGATGAGAAATTGGTACGAGTCGCGAACGGGTGACATGGGCGCTATAATTATTAGAACCCATTGTCAGCACTAACCTTGCCAAGCGCGCGCGGGCGAAACGCGAACTGCTCCAGCGGATGCTAACGCAATCCCAGCTTCTTCTCGATCGCGGACACCCTGGCGAACAGTTTGCCCAGTCGCCGTACCCAAGCCATTTGTTCTTTTACCTCTGCCAGCGGGGTCGCTGGCGTCATCCACCACGCCCCGCCGCTGATGTCTTTGGAGACTCCGCTTTGCGCGCCGATAGCGGTGTGGTCGCCGATTTCGATATGGCCAATGACCCCGACTTGGCCACCGATCAATACATTGTTGCCAATGCGCACACTACCCGCGATGCCGGTTTGCGCCGCGATCACGGTGTTCATGCCGATCACCACGTTATGCGCCACCTGCACTAAATTGTCGATCTTAGCGCCAGCTTGAATCCATGTCCGGCCGAACCGCGCCCGGTCGATCGTCGTATTGGCACCAATCTCAACGTCGTCGTCGATCTGGACGATGCCAAGCTGCGGCACTTTTTCATAGCGGCCTTGAGACGGCTCAAACCCGAAGCCATCGGCTGCGATAACTGCGCCGCTGTGGATCACCACGCGGTCGCCGATTTTCGTGCGTTCACGAATCGTGACCTGCGGGTAAATCTTGCAGTTGTTCCCGATGAGCGTTTCGTGACCGATGTAAACGCCGGCGCCAACCACAGTATCATCGCCAATCGTGACACCACCCTCGACTACCGCGTACGGCTGAATCGATACACGTGCTCCCAGGTTCGCGGTTTCATCGACAATCGCGGTCTGGTGAATGCCCGCCGGAAACATGATCGGTTCCGGAGCAAGCTTGACCACTACCTGTTCGAATGCCTTCTCCGGATTCGAGACGCGAATTTGCGCGGCCGGAATTTGTTCCGAGAAATCAGGCGGAACAAACACCGCGGCCGCGCGCGTCTTGCGCAGTTGACTGATGTATCTCGGATTCGCGAAGAAGGAAATGTCCCCGTCTGTGGCCTCGGCGAGGGACGCCGCGCCAGTGATTTTTTGTGCGGGATCGCCAATCAACTCGCCGCCGGAGCAGGTTGCCAATTCGTGAAGAGTGAACGTCACTTGGAGACGAGCCGAAACGCCGAATGCCGTCGATCCGGCATCATATGCTCGCGCACTTCATCCAATTTTCCGGCCGAGCCGAGCTTCTCGTTCTTGTGTACGATGAAGTTCGCGTACTCCTGGATGTAAATTTTGCCAGGGTCTCGGAAATCGAACTTCTCGGGGTGATCCCGAAAGAATTCGCGGTGCACGCGTGTCCAGACGAGGCGACCATCGGTGTCGATGTTGACTTTTGTAACGCCGAGTTTCGCAGCCGGCAGATACTCATTCTCATCGACTCCACGAGCAGTCGGGTCAAGTTTACCGCCCGCGGCGTTGATCCGCTCGACCTCCTCCCGCGGTACGCTCGAGCTGCCATGCATCACGATTGGCATCCCGCGAATTCTGTCGCTGATTGCTTTGATGACATCAAAGTGCAACCCCTGTTTGCCCTTGAATTTGTAAGCGCCGTGACTAGTGCCGATCGCGGCGGCGAGTGAATCGCAGCCGGTCTGCTTCACGAACTGGACTGCTTCGTCTGGATTCGTTAGGCAAGCATGGCCCTCTTCTACTTTGA
>DASQXY010000149.1:0-11550 GCA_035639455.1 Chthoniobacterales bacterium
TTACACGCAGCAATTTTTGCGTCAGGTGGACTGGGGCGAGCTTGATTATCTTGTGCTCGATCTTCCGCCTGGCACCGGCGATATTCAGTTGACGATCGTGCAAACGGTGGCGTTATCCGGGGCGATCATTGTGACCACGCCACAGGAGGTGGCACTGATCGACGCCCGCAAAGCCGCGACCATGTTCGAGAAGGTGAACGTGCCGGTGCTCGGATTAATCGAGAACATGAGCTATTTCGTTGCGCCTTCAGATGGCAAACGTTACGACATCTTCGGCAGTGGTGGGGGCGAACGAGAAGCAAAACGGCTGCGCGTTCCCTTGTTAGGCCAGGTTCCCATCGACATCGCAACGCGCGAAGCCGGTGACCGTGGTATACCGGTCACGGCGGAAAATCGACAATCCCTGGTCGCGATCGAGTTCACGAAGATCGCGCGGAAGCTCCGCGAAACCCTTCCGTAGCGGCGCGGTTACTCTATTAAATAGGTATGGCCGATGCTACGTCAGACTTTGAGGGACAAATCAACGAGTTATTGACCGATTCTGGATTTTATGGAAGACAAAGCGGATATGCCTGCGCAGGAGGAGCAAACCGAGTTCGTCAAGAACTCTGTCCTCTACAAGGAATTTTTAGCCGAGCGGGAAGAAATTCTGAAGCACAAGTGGATCGAGAGCGAGAAGGCCGGCAAAGACATTGGCTTCGAACGCGCATTGCTCGACTGGATCGTGAAGCATCGCTCCAACTGGCGTGAGAAACGCATGAAGGAGGCTCGCACCGACAAGTCGACCTCCTGATCCTTGACGCTCCTTTAACGCGATCCCGCGAGGTCGCGAAGGAATGCATGAACCAGACGACACAGAGTTCCGCTGCCGCCATTCAGGTTCTGGATGCGGACGCGATCGAGCGTGGGCTGCGGCGCATCGCGCACGAAATCGTCGAGAACAATCGCGAGCTGAAGTCGATCGTGCTCGCGGGAATCCCTTCGCGCGGGGTCGAACTGGCGTCGCGAATCGCCGACGCAATTCGCTCGATCGCAAACATCGACATCGACACCGGAGTTATCGATGTCGCGATGCACCGGGACGATATTGGCATACGCATCGAGCTGCCGGTTGTGCGCGCGTCGAAGCTACCCATTCCGCTGGAAGGACGCACCGTCATCATCGTCGACGACGTCCTTTACACCGGTCGCACGACGCGCGCCGCCATGGACGCAATCAGTTCCTTCGGTCGGCCGGCGCGGATTCAACTCGCGGTCCTCGTCGACCGCGGCCATCGCGAATTGCCAATCCGCGCCGATTACGTCGGCAAAAACCTGCCAACGGCGCGATGCGATAAAATCCGCGTTCGACTCAAAGAAAGCGACCGCCAACCGGATGCTGTGTGGCTGATAAAAGAATGAAGCGCGCAAGATCTCCGGGTAGGGCGCGCGTCTCGCGTGCTGGTTGCGGCGTCTCGCCGAAACAATCTTTCATTTCGCCTGCCAATCTCGTTCAGTCCGAAATCAAAAGGAAAGGCGGCGATCGCGAGGACGCGCTCGCCAACAGGCGAGACGCGTGGGCTACCCCGACAATATGAGTACGCGTTGGACGAGAAAAGACCTCCTCGGTCTGCACGAGCTTTCGGCCGACGAGATTAACCTCGTCCTGGAAACTACCGACGCCTTCAAGGAAGTCGGTACCCGCGAGATCAAAAAGGTCCCGGCACTGCGCGGGAAAACGCTGGTGAACTTTTTTGTGGAGCCGAGCACGCGCACGCGCACTTCCTTCGAGCTCGCCGCATATCGACTGAGCGCCGACGTCATTAACATTTCCGCGAGCACGTCGAGCTTGACCAAAGGCGAGACATTGAAGGACACCGCGCGGAACCTCGAAGCCCTGCACGCAGACATCCTCGTGCTGCGCCACAGCTCCGCCGGCGCGCCACAGTTCTTGGCGCAGCGGCTCAAATCGAGCGTTATCAATGCGGGAGATGGTGCACACGAGCATCCGACACAGGGGCTGCTCGACCTCTACACGATCCGCGAGAAACGCGGCAGGATCGACAACCTCCATGTCGCGATTGTCGGCGATATCCTATTCAGCCGCGTCGCCCGCTCGAACATTTTTGGTCTAACAAAACTCGGCGCACGCGTCACGCTCGTCGGGCCGAGCACGCTCGTGCCGCGGGAGTTCGAGAAACTCGGCGTCACTGTCTCCTACAAGATCGACAATGCGCTGGCTGAGGCCGACGTGGTGAACCTGTTGCGCATCCAGCACGAGCGGCAACGCAAAGAATATTTCCCGAGCATCGGCGAATATACTGCGCTCTTTGGCCTAACCAAAGAACGCGCGCGACTGTTGAAGCCCGATTGCCTCGTCATGCATCCGGGCCCAATCAATCGGGGCGTCGAGATCGACAGCGAAGTCGCCGACGGCTTGCAAAGCGTGATTCTGGATCAAGTCACAAATGGTCTCGCCGTACGCATGGCCGTTCTCTACCTCTGCGGGGGAATTTCGGCGTGACAAGAGCGCGACCGATGGCGCTACCGGGAAGCGGAGCCTGCCAGCCTGCAGGATTCGGCAGCTTGCCGCATGCATGTTGCGTCAATTTACATTTCATTATCAACAAATGTTCGCGGCCGGCTCCCGCGAACTACAGGCCAGCGGCCTGTGCTCCTCAGAGATGAGTGCGACCATCATTCGCAACGGCCGCGTCATCGATCCCGCGAACCAGCGCGATGAGATTGTCGACCTTGCAATTGTCGACGGGCGCATTGCCGACGTTTCGGTCACCCGTGATCCGCAATCCGCAATCGAAACGATCGACGCAACCGATCTTATCGTCACGCCCGGCTTAATCGACATCCACGTACACTTGCGCGAGCCCGGAGCGAGTCACAAAGAGTCTATTGCATCGGGCACGCGTGCCGCCGCCGCAGGTGGATTCACGACCGTCGTTTGCATGCCTAACACTGCGCCGCCGGCTGATAATCCCAGCACGATCGCGTGGATTAGAAATCGCGCAGCCGAGACCGGATGTGTGAACGTGCTGCCGACGGGCGCGATCTCGAAGGGCCTGGCCGGCGAAGAACTCGCGCTGATCGGCTCGTTAGGCAAAGCCGGAATCGTTGCGATCACTGATGATGGCCATTGTGTGCAGAACCATGAACTGATGCGGCGGGCGGTCGAGTACGCCCGCATGTTCGATCTTCCGGTGCTTGATCATTGTCAGGATTACAATCTGGTCGGCAACGGCGTCATCCACGAGGGCTACTGGAGCACGTTGCTCGGATTGCCGGGCTGGCCGAGCGCCGGCGAGGAAGCGATCGTCGCGCGCAACATTCTGCTCGCGGAATTGTCCGACCATCACATTCACTGCCAGCACGTCAGCGCGGCGGGAAGCGTGCGCCACATTCGCGAAGCACGTGCGCGCGGGGTGAAAATCAGCGGCGAAATTTGTCCGCACTACATCGCGCTAACTGAGGAAGCAGTCCAAAACTTCAATACGAATTACAAAATGAATCCCCCGCTGCGATCACAGGTCGATGTCGATGCACTAATGGAAGGAATTGCCGAGGGCACGCTCTCGATCTTGTGCTCGGACCACGCGCCGCACGCTGAGTTTGAAAAAGAGGTCGAGTTCGATCAAGCGCCGTTCGGTATTGTGGGACTCGAAACCGCGCTTGGATTGTTCATCGATCTGCTCGTCCACAAGCATCGCACGATCGACATTGTGCGGCTGATCGAGATGTACACGGTCGAACCCGCGAAACTGCTGCGATTAGATGCCGGCACGTTGTCAATCGGAGCGCCCGCGGACGTAACGCTGATCGATCAAAATTTGGAATGGACCGTTAGGACCGATCAGTTTCAATCGATGTCGCGCAACTCGCCGTTTGACGGCTGGAAATTAAAAGGCCGCGCCGTACGCAGCATCATCGCCGGAAAGACAGTCTGGCAATTGTAGCTGGCGACATCTGTGCTTGCAGGTGTAGCGGCGTTTGTGGCAAACGCCCTAATGGAAATCAGGCGCTTGGCACAAACGCCTCTACAAAGGCGTCGTATACCCGCCGACGATGTAGCTTTCCAGGTGCGCAATGGTTGCGCTCTGGCAGGAGATCACGTGTTTCACCAAGTCGCCGATCGAGATCACGCCGACGACTTTGTCGCCCTCGACAACCGGCAAGTGTCGAATCCGCTTGTCAGTCATCCGCCGCAAGCATTCCTCGACCCCTTCATGCGGATGCGTCACCGACACATTTGTCGACATGATCTCCTCAACGCGCGTTTCCTTGGATGACTTGCCGCGCAGGAAAACTTTTCGGGTGTAATCGCGTTCGGAAATAATGCCGACCAAATTCTCGCCTTCCATCACCAATAAGGCGCCGACGTTCTTGTCGGCCATCATTTGAATCGCTTCAAACACCGTGCTCGTCGGTGAGATGGAGTAAACATTTCCATCCTTCTGATTCAGAATTGCACCGATATGCCCGCTTACGTCCATATGCTGAAAGGAACGCCAAAATACAACAGCGCGAACTGCCGACGCAAAGAAATTCTCTGCCGGTCTATGACTGGGCGAACTTCTTGTCGATTAGGTCGCGCAGATGATCGGCAATCGCAGACGCCTTCAGCCGGTCGATGACTTCGTTGAGGAAACCAGAGACGACGAGGCGCTGGGCGACGGGGACGGGGATGCCGCGCGATCGAAGGTAGAACATTTCCTCTTCATCGATCTGCCCGGATGTCGCGCCGTGGGTACAACGGACGTTATCGGCAAGAATTTCGAGCCCCGGCATCGAGTTCGCTTCAGCGTCATCGCTTAGCAATAGATTGCGGACTTTTTGATAGGCATCTGTGAAATGAGCGTGCGGTTCGACGCGAATGAGGCCGCCAAACGTGCAGCTGGCGCGATCGTCGAGCGCGTTTTTGTAAAGGAGATCGCTCGCCGTGTGCGGTGAGATGTGGTCCTGCAACGTGCGGGCGTCGAATTCCTGTTCGCGAGTCGCGACGGAAACGGCGAGCAGATCGCTGCGAGCGCCTTCGCCGACCAGGCGGCTCAAGCTCTCGAAGCGGGAATAACGGCCGCCGAGGTGCAGGTTCAGGCTCATCGCCGAGGCATCGTGATCGACCGTGGTCGTGTTCATCTGCAGCGCGATTACGTTGTCGGCCCAGTTCTGCGTGCAAACGTAAGCCACCTTCGCGCCCGGCCCGGCGATGAGGTCGTTCACACCGCAGGCAAATCCCGGCGCCTTGCGATCGCAGGAACGGAAATGCTCGATGATCGTTACTTTCGCCAGCTCGTCCGTAACAAGGAGCAGATGCGGAAAGACCGACATGTTGTCATGGCGCAACCAGTGAAAGATCTCAATCGGCAATTCGATTTCCAAGCCACGGGGGACGAAAAGAAACGTTCCGGAAGAGACCAGCGCCTTGTGCAGCGCAGCGAACTTCGCCGAGCCCAATATTGCCGGCTGAGACATGAAGTGCTTTCCGAAAAGATCGGGATGTTCGACCATGGCGCGCTCGAGTGGCTGGAAGATGACGCCGCGCTTCCTCAACTGTTCGGAAACGACATCGCGCTCGATTAGCTGATCGTTCGCGAAGATTAGGCGCGCGGCGAAACGGTCGAGCCCACGTGAATATTTCAGAACATTGCGCCGATCGTCATCCGAAAGCTCCGGCGCCAATTTGAACGGCGAAAGGTCGAGAAGATTGACATTCGAAAATCGCCAGAGTTGGTCTTTTCGATTTGGATACGGCAACGATTGAAACTCTCTCCACGCTTCCCCTTGCTGGTCACGGAACCAGTCGGGCAAATCGCGCGATTCCACCGGGCCGGAGAGGATCGAGCCGGCTTGCATTAATTCGTCATGGACGACCAAGGACATGTCGATCTCACAATGGATTTCGGCGGTCGAGACCGCCGCTACAGGAAGATTCGCGGGCGACTAACCGACGGAACCTTCCATCTCCAGTTCGATCAGCCGCTTCAACTCGACCGAATATTCCATCGGAAATTGGCGGACGAGATCGTTAACGAATCCGTTCACACTCAAGCTCATCGCCTGCGCTTCGGTGAGGCCGCGCTGTTGCATGTAGAAAATCTGCTCAGCGCTGACCTGACTGACGCTGGCCTCGTGCTGCACGGCGTTGCCCGTCCCACGAACGGTGATGGCCGGATACGTGTCAGTCCGCGAAGTGGCATTGATGAGCAGCGCATCGCACTCAGTATTGTTCTTGCAATGCTTGAGGTGCTTTGGCACGTGCACAAGCCCTCGGTAGGTCGCCCGCCCGGTGCCGATCGAGATCGATTTCGAGATGATGTTCGAGGTCGTCTCGTCCGCAGCGTGGATCATCTTCGCGCCGGTATCCTGGTGTTGCCCATTGTTCGCTAATGCAATGGAGAGGACCTCCCCGCGCGCCTTGCGCCCTTTTAACACCACCCCGGGATATTTCATCGTCAAGCGCGACCCGATGTTGCAGTCGATCCATTTGATCTCAGCGTCTTCGTGGGCAAGCCCGCGCTTCGTGACCAAGTTGAAAACGTTGGACGACCAGTTTTGCACGGTGATGTACTGGAGCTTCGCGCCTTTAAGAGCGACCAGTTCGACTACCGCGCTATGCAACGCGGTGGCCTCGAATTTCGGGGCCGTGCAACCTTCCATATAGGTGACCTCGCTGCCTTCGTCAGCAATGATGAGGGTGCGCTCGAATTGCCCAAAGCTCTCGGCGTTAATCCGAAAATATGCCTGCAGCGGGTGTTTCACTTTCACGCCCGGTGGGACGTAGATGAAGGAGCCGCCGCTGAAGACCGCCGAGTTCAGCGCGCTGAATTTGTTGTCGCCGATCGGGATAACTTTGCCGAACCATTTCCGGAAAATTTCCGGATGATTCTTCAGGCCTTCCGTCGAGCCGACGAAAATGACACCTTGCTCGCCAACCGCTTTCTTGATGTTCGAATAAACGGCCTCGCTGTCGAATTGCGCTTCGACTCCGGCGAGGAATTTTCGCTCCTGCTCGGGGATGCCGAGCCGTTCAAAAGTGCGTTTAATGTCCTCCGGCACTTCTTCCCAACTGCGCTTCGCGCTGGTGCCGGGCGCGAGATAGTAACGAATCTTATCGAAATCGATTGTCTCGAGGTCCTTGCTTGCCCAATGCGTCGGCAACGGTTTCTCCAGAAATGTTTTCAGGCCGCGCAGGCGAAATTCACGGACCCAGTCCGGATCTTCCTTGACGTCGGAAATGTAGTGAATGGTTTTTTCGCTTAGGCCGCGTCCCGCGTCCTTGGCATAGTCAACCTTGTAGTGGAAATCGCCGATGTTGCGGTCGATATCGACGGCTTTGGTTTCAGTTTTCATTGTCGATGTTCCAGTTGTCGATCCTATCTTGTCAGCGCCATCTCGCCGGCGGCTTCGCGGGCCCAATCGTAGCCGCGTTCCTCCAGCTCCAAAGCGAGCTCTTTCCCGCCGCTGCGCACGATCCGGCCCTGCACCATCACGTGCACGTGGTCGGGAACGATGTAGTTCAGGATGCGCTGATAATGTGTAATTAAAAGTATCCCAATATTCGGGCCGCGCAACGAGTTCACTCCGTGCGCCACGGTCTTGAGCGCGTCGATGTCAAGGCCGCTGTCGGTCTCGTCCAGGATGGCGTATTTCGGGTCGAGCATCGCCAGCTGCAAAATCTCCGTCCGCTTCTTTTCGCCGCCGGAAAAACCTTCGTTGACGGACCGCGAGGTAAAGGAGCGGTCCATACCGAGCAGCTCCATTTTTTCATACAGCTTCGCGTAGTACTCGGTCGCCTCGAGTTCTTCGCCTTCCGGCAAGCGCGCCTGCACGGCGGCGCGAAGGAAATTGGCGATCGTGACGCCGGGCACTTCGCTCGGATACTGGAACGCGAGAAATAGACCTTTGCGGGCGCGATCATCGGGCTCCAGCTCAAGCAGGTCCTCCCCATCCATGATGATCTTGCCGGCCGTGATCTCGTAATCAGGATGGCCGGCCATGACCTTGGCAAGGGTGCTTTTGCCAGAACCATTCGGACCCATGATGGCATGGACCTCGCCGCGAGGCACACGAAGGCTGAGACCGCGCACGATCTCCTGGCCAGCAATAGTCACGTGCAGATTCTCAACCGAAAGTGCGTTCATAGTGGGATTAGTACTATACCCGTATTGAGGGGTAATGCGACCTGATTAGCGGCAAAAAACACGCAAGCCGCGCGCTAATTGGCAATTTAACGGCACTCGCCGTGCTGCACTAACGGCGCGCCCAGCGACATCCGTAAGTCGAACGGCTGTGAAATAGCGCCTGCATGAATTCTCACCCTAAAAATACGCCTACTGCCAATTCGATGTGGAGAGCGACCAGCGATTTGAACAACGCGCTGCAGCTCGTATCAGCCACGGCGGCGCTGGTCGATAGCGCCTGGAAAGGCAGCGATCGTTCGGAGAAATACCTGGCGATGCTGCGCGCAAGTATCGAACGTGCGGAAGTCGCCGCTGCGGAATTGGTTAAACAGACCGGCGGCACCGGTGCAAAAACGCTTATGCACCCGCAGCTGGCGGCATTTGCCGGCCGGGGTGCGCCGAGCGGCCGCGGACCGCGCCAGTCCATTCTACTCGTTGACGATGAAGCGATGGCCCTGGCGCTGGTCAAACGCATCTTGATGGAGGCCGGCTACAATGTCGTTTGCGCGCAATCAGGTTTCGAATGCCTGGAGTTGTTCCGAAACTCTCCGGATAAATTCGACCTGGTACTACTCGATCTCACGATGCCGATGATGAACGGCGAGGAGACGTTTCATCGGCTGCGGCACATCCGGCGCGATGTGCCGGTCGTGTTGTGCGCTGGATTCATTCAACAGGCTCACCTCGATCGCTTACTCGAGGAGGGGCTCGCCGGACTATTGCGCAAGCCACTCGCGCCTGATGAGATCGTCAACCACGTTCGGTCTACTCTCGACAGCGTAAAGTACTCACGCGGCGCTGAATCGAGCGCTTCTCCGGCCAGGCTATAAGCGCCCCTCCCCCGCCAGATTTGTAAATTGCGATTTGGCGATTTGCGCTCTACAGATGTGAGCTTGCCTAAATCGGCAATCGCGTAATCGCAATCCGCTTACCCCGTGGTGTAACGGTAACACAGCGCCCTTTGGAGGCGTTATTCTTGGTTCGAATCCAAGCGGGGTAGCCAATACAGCCGCAACTCGGCTGCGCTTGCGAAAGTTATGTACTGTGCCGATGTGTTCGGCGTCGGGCTGGGAGTATGGAGGAGAGAACGTTTTTACAACATTATCGCGTTTGCACGCGTTACGACGGCTCACTGGATGAGGTCAGCCGCGGTGGCCCGGCGATTAATTACAAAGCAACGGACACGCGTTCGGGCGAACCGGTTCTGCTGCAATTAGTGCCGGTCGAAGGCCTGCATAGCACGACTCTTGAACAGGTCGAAGCGCGCGCCGCCGTCGCACAAAAGCTTGATCACATTAACATCGCAAAGCTCTTCGCCACCGGCATCGAGCATGGCTACTTTGTACTCGCGTCGGAATACCTGCAGGGCGAAACGGCCGATTCCTGGATCGTCGAGCACGGGCCGATGACCGTCGACGCAGTGCTTCATATCGCGCTACAAGTCGTTCGTGCGGTTGGCGCGGCCGCATTCTACGGGTTGAGCCATCGCGCCCTGCAACCGTCGAACATACTCATCGTGCCGGGCCAATCTCCCGATGGCGGTTGGCCGTTGGTAAAGCTGTTAAACTTCGGCCTTGCTGGCGCGGCATTGCACTCTGGCGGAGCCGAAACCCACGCGATAGCTCCGGCGATCGCGCCGCAATTCGCCAGCCCGGAACAACTGCGCAACGGCGAGATCGACTTCCGCTCCGAAATGTATTCGCTCGGCGCAACCATGTGTTTTCTGCTCACAGGCGCCGTTCCACTCGGGGCAAACGCGCCTGCGGTTTCTCTGTCGCACCTGCGCCGGTTTCCGCGTCCGCTGCGCACGCTGCTCAGCCAAATGCTGCGCGAAAACCCCGACGGGCGCCCAAAGGATCCAGTCCTGTTCGAAAAGCAAATCCGGAATTGCCTGGCGCAGGTCGAGCGTCGACAGGCGCTCCGCCGCAAAGCAGGGCTGCCGCTTGCTGGCGTGATTCGGCAGCGCAAGCCACGGGAGCCGCTCTCACCGCTGGCGCAAATCTGGCGCGGTGTTATCGCCGTCGCACTGCTCGTACTCACAGCGGCCGCAGTTGGTGCGTTGTTATTCCCGAATCAGGTGAGGTTCTGGCGTCGTGGTGAAATTGGCGTGCCGGTCGGCGTGCCCGACAGCTCGCAAATCGCGCTGGTACAACCAGCGAATACTGTCCCGCCGCCACCGCCTGGCGCAACTCAGCCGCCGTCAGCTCCCGCTCCTGCACCGAGTTCCGTCGCTACGGACGCCGCGGAGAAGACTCAGACGCCTGGAATTCCATCAGCGGCGCCAACCTCCATCGGCCCTACAGTTGCGCAGCAGGATCAAACACAAACCGCAGCGGAGACGAACACGGCTACGCAGCCGACCGCACCAGCTACACAACAAAGCAGCTCGACCCGAATCGCGGCAGCTGGAGCAGCGCAGAGCGCCGCTCTGCCCGCCGAAGGTCCGCAGGGGCAAACAAGAACCTCGGCCGCGGCGGGCACCGAGCAGCAAGCGCCGGCAAGTTCTCCTCCAACGAACACGTCAGCTAAGGCAAAATCCTCTGCCTCCAGTTCGACGCGAAAATCGACATCGAAGCGGTCTCGAATTGCGCAACGACGCGACTACAGTGAGAAAGGCGCGGCGCCGTTTGACGACCGCAGCTCTGTCCGGGCGCGCGTAGTCGGGACACTGGCAGATGGTCGGATCATCCTGCGGTTGCCAAGCGGCCGCCTTGTTTTTGTCACGCCGCATGATGTCGGCAATGGCAGCGCACCGTTACCTCGGGGCGCTCCGTTCATTCAGCGCCCGTACATGTTTTCTCCGCCGCCGCCGCAATATCCGCCCGACTACTTCCCTTACAACTAGCGACACGAATCGGCTGGCGATCACCGGTCGTACCGTAACGCTACTGTTTTTTCTCGGGCTCCACTTTCGGTACTTTTTCCTTCGGCAGTTTTCCCTCGAACGCCTGCACAAACGCGTTGCGAAACGCATTGAAGATGGTCGTGAGCACGTCCGGCTGCGGATTTTCAAACGTACCGGCGAAGGGGATTTTCGTGCCGAAGCGGTCTTTTGAATAGTTGCGTACGATCTCAGTGATGCCGCCAAGTATCGCCTGCCAGACGAAGCTGACCGGGTTCTCGGCGTCATGTTCAGGATTAAAGATACCCATGTGATCGAACACCGGCTCGACGTACCCCTGATACGCACCGTTCTTCGCGCTCGCTTCCATCGCCACGTTCAACGTGCCTGATTCAAAGGTGAAATTGCCATAGGCTTTCGCGAAATCGTTCAGTTTCACCAAAGGCATGTCTTTCAATTCGAAATTGAACGCGAAGGTCGGTCTATGCGCGTAGGGATCGAGGGAGATCTGCGCGCGCGCATCGCCTTGCCGTAGCG
>DASQXY010000150.1:0-6243 GCA_035639455.1 Chthoniobacterales bacterium
GCCTTGAAATTCGTTCCGGCGCGTTTGAGCGGAAAATATGAGCCGATCACCTCCACAATGTCATTGGCCGCGGCGACCTGCTCGATGGTTTGTGATGGAATTGCCACAGGTGAATGGCAAAGTTATCCAGCGCGCAACAACTTGAAAACATGAAGATATTTTTGTCGATCTTCGCTATCCTTTGCTGCGTCCTCGGAAGCCATATCGCTCAGGCGCGCGACGCTATCCACAAGAGTGACGTCGTGCTCGTACCGTTGCGCGGGGAGATTTCGCCTTCGCTTCTGATGTTTCTGCGGCGGGCGCAGAAACTGGCCGAGACTAACGGCGCCTCAGCCATCATTTTCGAGATGAACACCTATGGCGGGCGACTTGATGCAGCCGAGGAGATCACGAAAGCCCTGAATCGTGCCACGATTCCGACCTACACGTTCATTAACACAAACGCTGGTTCAGCCGGCGCGCTCATCGCGCTCGCCACGCAGCACATCTACATGGCGCCCGTAAGCGCGATCGGCGCCGCCGCACCGGTGCTGCCGACGGGCGAAGATCTTCCACTCACGCAGCGCGAGAAAACCATCTCCTACTGGAGCGCGCTCATCCGCAGTTCTGCGGCCAAAAACGGACACAATCCCGACATTGGAGAAGCGTTCATGAACAAAGATAAAGAAGTAAAGATCGGCGACCGTGTAATTCATCCGAAAGGAACAGTGCTGACGCTCAACGCGCAGGAAGCGACTGAGAAGATTGGCGGCAAACCGCTGCTCGCCGACGGCGTCGCCGAGTCGATTCCCGATTTGATGCAGAAGGCTGGGTTGAAAGGCAACTTGATCGCACTGAATCCCACCGGCTTCGAACAGCTCGCGCTTTGGATCACTGCGCTTGCGCCGCTGCTGTTGCTCGGCGGCATCATCGGCGCGTATCTTGAGTTCAAAATTCCCGGTGCAAGTCTGCCGGGCATTATCTCCGCGATTTGTTTCGCCCTATTTTTTCTCGGGCATTACCTGGCCGGGCTCGCCGGCTGGGAAGTTGTCGGCTTGTTCGTTCTCGGAGTGGTGCTGGTCATTATCGAGATCCTGTTCTTTGCCCACTCCACGATTGTCGTTGGCGTGGTGGGCGTGTTCCTCATGCTCGCCTCATTGCTCTGGGCCATGATCGATCGTTATCCGGGTGAAACATTTTTCCCCACGGGACGAATGTTGGCGATGCCACTGCTGAATCTCTTCGTCGCGATCGTTAGTGCCGCCATCGTGATCGCGCTGCTCGCGCGATACCTGCCGCGCACGAGCGTTTATCAGCGTTTCGCACTAATGAGTTCCAACCCGCCGGGGCCGTCGCTCGCCACGACGCCGCGGCAATTCGCGACTGCGTTGTCGCTCTCGCCCGGCATGCAGGGCGTCTCATTGTCGATCTTGCGCCCAAGCGGCAAGGCCCGGTTTGCTGATCACGTGGTCGATGTTGTCACGCAAGGCGAATTCGTCGCCCCGAACACACCCGTCACTGTCGTTGAAAGCGACGGCATGCGGGTGGTGGTAAAGGCTGCGTCATAACTCAGCCGCCTGCGACGACGCGAAGGAGCTCGACCCGATCACCTTCACGGATGCGGCGCTGCGGCCATTCGTGCAGATGCAAGGCGACGCCGTTGTGTTCGACCAGGATTGTTTGCGGCCCAAGTTGAAAGCGCTCCACAAGTTGCGCGATGTCTTGCGCTCCGCGCGCGTCAACCTTTTCGCCATTAAGTAAAATTGTCATCATGCCAGAGCTGGTCTGGATATTCGATGTTCGGTGTTGAGCGTTTCGCGTTTGCTTCATACGCCGCAAAGCGCCTGGTCCCAATCTTTCCAGACCGGCTCCAAACCGCGGACGCGCAAAACGGTGGCGATTTCCGCTGGCGAACGGCCGTCACTGATTTCGAACTGACCCGTGGCAAGCTCGTCTTCGCCGTCTTGATATTCTGGCGCCACGATCCGGCCGCGGACAGTCCGATGCAGATGTGCAGTGCCCTGGCGCGTGTAGCCACCCGGCTCGGTGTGACTACCGGCGCTCATCATCGTCACGCCTAACGAGACTAACGTGTCACGCAGTGACCCGCGCTCACGCGTGCTCAGGACGATACCAACCTGTGGAAATGTGATCCGAAACGCGCACACCAATTGTGCCAGCTCGCGATCCCTCATGGAAAAAAGCGGCCGGAAACCCCCCGCAGCGGGACGCAATCGCGGCAGACTGACTGTGATTTGCGCCTGCCAACAGTGCTTCAGCAGGTATTCGGTATGTGCGGCGAGCGCGACCGCTTCCTCCTGCCAACGCGACAAACCAAAAAGCGCGCCGATTCCAAGACGACGAAAACCAGCAGCATAACCACGCTCGACGCAATCGAGCCGAAAATTGAAATCGCGTTTCGGCCCGGCGGTGTGCATTTCGGCGTAGACGGCCCGATTGTACGTTTCCTGATAAACCACGAGCCCGTCGGCGCCGGCTTCGATCATTGGTATGTAGTCCCGAGCCTCCATCGGCCCGACTTCGATCGCGATCGAGGAAAACTCCGGGGCGAGCGCGTGTACGCACTCTCCCAAATAACCGCGACGAACGAATTTCGGGTGCTCGCCCGCCACGAGCAGGATTTGGCGAAAACCTTGTGCCGCAAGATGGTGTGCCTCGGCGATCACCTCATCGACACCGAGCGTGACTCGAAGAATCGGATTATCGCGCGAGAAGCCGCAATATCGGCAATTGTTGATGCACTCGTTGGAAAGGTACAACGGCGCGAACAACCGCATCGTCCGCCCAAAATTCTGTAAAGTCAGAGAGCGCGCGGTCTGCGCCATCTGCTCAAGCGCGCCGTCGGACTTGGGCGCAATCAGCTCTTCGAATCGCCGCACGAGCGGCGATTTCGCGAGCGGGAGGTTGTCCAGCGTCTCGGCAAATGACATCACAACTAATTTCGCGGCTCGCCGCGAGTCTGCAAATACTGTAGCCACGGCCCTGCGGGCGGTCTCACGCGCCACAGGCGCGTGGCTACAGAAAAACGAAAACGGCGGAACCAAGTTACGGTTCCGCCGTTTTAACGAGGAATTGCCGCCCGCTGTTAAAACGCGAAATTCAGGCCGCTGCGAACCATACCGAAGTTGTTCTCCGGCCCGTCGACAACGTTCCAGCTGAAATCGGCCATCCAGCCAATATGTGGCGTAATCCGCACTTCGATGCCACCACCGAACTGGCCGATGCCCTCGGTTTCGCTGTCGCTGTGCCTAGTGACGACGACTCCTCCTCCGGGAAATTCCAAGTGGTCTCTCTCTCCACCCCCGAAGATGCCGCCGCCACCCCCAAACACATACGGAGCGAAGCGCGTGCACGGAATCGGATAGCGAAGCGTCAACGTGCCGAGCACCGAACCAACGGCGCGATGCTCATCGCCGATGCGATCGCGAAAAATTCCCGCAGCCGGATCAATTAAGATATCGGGGAAATGGCGTTTAGCGTCCACGACCCAACCTTCAATACCGACGCCGAAGTAGCGCATGAAGAAGTATTTGATGTCGCCTCCACCACCCCAAGCGTGATCGGCTTCGAGGTAGCGGTCATCGATCCACTGTTCTCCAGTAAAGGCATACGTGCCCCAGAGATCAACATTCCACTCGGTATCGGCGTACCACTGCGGGCACGGCGGCGGTGCCATCGTGGTCTTCATTTCCTTGCCCGAGTAGGTCTCAGTCCCGGCAAAAGTAAACGACGCAAACGCCAGTAGGCCACTGACGCACAACAAGCACTTTTTCATGTTTTCTCCTTTTGTTTTGGTTAAGTTTTCCCACTAGGCCGAAGCCGGCGGCGGGATCAGATGTAAACCGAAGCTAGATCCGTTCCCGGATGCTTCGCCCATTTAGCCAAAGAACCACAGAGCGCAAGCGCGAGTTGCGTTTTTTAGCTCACGCTTTGAGCTCGGCCCCGGTGTTCGCGTCAGTGATCAAGTACTTCTCGTGGTGATAGCTCGGATCGCCGCGAAACGTGAGCCGACCCGCATAACGTCGTTCCAGTTCGACGAGCAGTTCCTCATCCTCTTCTTTCAGTCGCTTCAAAACATCAGGATTCAGGATGACGCGGATATCGTGAATACTGTCCTGGTATTTGCGCATTACTCGGTTAAGCGTGCGATGCAACTCTACGCTCGTCGTCATTGAGGTCTTGACCACACCGCGGCCGCCGCAATAAGGGCAATTTTCGTAGATCGTGTCGCTCAAACTTTCCTGAGCCCGCTGGCGCGTCATCTCCATAAGACCAAGAGGTGAGATCGGCAGCACATACGTTTTGGCCTTATCTCGTTTCAACCGCTCCTTCATCAGGTTGTAAACCATCTGCTGGTCTTTGCGGCTTTTCATATCGATGAAGTCGCCAATAATGAGGCCGCCGATGTTCCGTAGGCGCAACTGACGCGCAATTTCGGCCGCGGCTTCAAGATTGGTTTGCAGGATCGTCTTTTCGACATCGCGACCGCCCTTGTTTCGGCCGGTGTTCACGTCGATGGCAACAAGGGCTTCGGTTTCGTCGATCACAATGTAACCGCCGCATTTGAGCCATACTTGTCGGTGAAACGCGTCATCGATTTGTTTCTGCACACCGAAAGTCTCGAAGATGGGCGCGGCGCCATCATAAAAGCGGATGCGATTGCGCGCTCGCCGTGAGATCTGGCCGACCATCTCGATCATCCGATCCGTCGCCGCACGTTCATCGCAGATCACCTCGTCAACCTCTTCGGTTAAAAAATCGCGCACCGTCCGCTCGACTAGATCTGGTTCTTCGAAGACGCGGCAAGGCGCCGGATTTTCCCGGATTTGCTGCTCAACCTTTGCCCACTGATCGAGCAGGAATCGTAAGTCGCGCACAAAATAGCGGGTTCGCTGGCCTTCGCCAACGGTGCGAATGATTACTCCGATGCTCTCCGGGATATCGAGTTCTCGCAGGATTTTGCGCAGCCGCTCGCGTTCTTTCGGGTCCTCGATTTTGCGCGAGATCCCGCTGCGATCGCTGAATGGCATCAACACGAGATAACGGCCGGCAAAACTCAGGTTTGTCGTGACGCGCGGGCCTTTGGTGCCGATCGGCCCCTTGGTGACCTGAACGATTACGTCCGAACCGACTGGATAGATATTCGGAATATCTTTGGCGGTGATTCGTTTCCTTTGTTTGCGCGACGGACGGTCAACTTCTTCAATCCCAGCGTCCAGCGCCGCGGGTATGGCGTCCCAGAAATGTAAAAACGCGTTCCGCTCTAGGCCGATATCGACGAACATCGCCTTGAGCCCCATCTCGATGTTCTTGACTTTGCCCTTGTAGACGCTGCCGACAATGTTGCGAAAGCCGGTGCGCTCAACGTTGTATTCCTCAAGCTGTCCGTTCTCAAGCAACGCGACGCGACGCTCGAGTTTTTCGATGCTGAGGATGAGTTTGTTGCCAGTCTTGCGCGCGGAGAGACCTAAAATTTTTCGTACCTTGTCGATCATAAAACGGAGAGAGTTGTGCGATCAGAACCGCAGGCGCTGAAGCAGTGCTGAGCCAAGTATCTGATCGAAAGTTCATCGAGGTTTGACCCGCCGTGCGGGAGGCGGCGGAGTTGATTGAGCCGGTGCTGGAGCACGGCGAATTCCAAAAAGACGTTCGAAAAAGTTACGTGGGCGGGGAGTCGCTGTCGCCGCCGGGAGCGCACGCGCTATACGTGCCCGTTGCACCCGCCCTTGGGCATCTGCTTCAGGTTCCACGTCAGGAGAGGCATCAGTCCTTGCCATTTGGGCATCCGCACTTTGGCTGGCATTGGCGCCTTCTTCGTCCTCGCTGCCAAGATTACCTCCAGCGTAGCTCACTGCTTTGATCAACTGGAGCGGATTCGCCTTATGTGCGGGTGCGAGCCAGGCGACCTGCATATCGAATTTTCCGTCATCCTCTGCGAGAGCGCGTTCGAGAATGCGTGTAGCGATCGGGCCCGCGACCTCGCCGCCGTGTCCAGAGGCGCCCTGCACCATCACGGTCACGACGTATTTCGGATTATCGAAAGGAGCGAAACACGCAAACCACGCCACGTTTTCCTCGTGGCCGCGGTCGCTGGCCTGCGCAGTGCCAGTTTTCCCAGCCACCACGACGTCTTTCAAACGCGCTCTGCCACCCGTTCCTCCGTCCTCGTTGACTACTTTCCACAGGCCCTTCCGCACCAGTTCGATGTGCTCAGGCGACACTTCCCGTCTTAGATCGGACCGA
>DASQXY010000151.1:0-10891 GCA_035639455.1 Chthoniobacterales bacterium
TCAGAAAAGGCTTTCGCCGTGAGATCCGGCCGCGCGAGATAACCGGGACTGACGTTCGGCCCGGCGATTACGATTTGCCCCGGTTCGTTAGGCGGCAAATTTTCACCTGCTTGATCGACAATCAACACTTCTGTGCCCGGCATTGGACGGCCAACCGGCACGGCTGGGTAGTTCTGCAGGACCGTGTGATCTATGCGGATTGAGGTTGTGGCGACAGTCGCCTCCGTCGGTCCATACGTGTTCCAAACCTCCGTGCGCGGGAAGCGCTCGAGGAGGTGTGCCGCCGTGCGCGACGGCAGAATTTCGCCGCAAAAGAGAAATCGCCGCAGGTGCGGAAGCATTGCCTCGCGAAATGTCTCTTCGGCAAGGCAGAGCTGCGCAAACGATGGGGTCGAGACCCAGATGGTAAGATTCGACGCTGCAAGGGCGCGATAAAGCATCTTCGGATTCGCGAGAAGATCTCGGCTGATGCTGAAGAGGGTGCCTCCGGTGGCGAGACTACAATACAGATCCATGACCGACAGGTCGAAGGAAAAGGGGGCTTGGTTCAGGAATGTTTCATTGACCTCGGCAAATTTCTGTTCGGCTAACATCCAGCCAACAAAATGCTCGAGGCACCGCAATGTAATGACGACACCCTTTGGCTCGCCCGTACTGCCGCTGGTGAAGATGATATAAAAGGAATCATCGGCCCGCACCGGCTGCATCACAGCCTTGCCTGCCCACTCGCACAGCTTCACCGTTTCCTGCGCGGTCAAAAGCAGCGCTGGCCGGGAAATGGAAATGATCTTATCGATGCGTTGCTGCGGCAGCGCTGTATCGATGGGAACGTAGGGCCTCCCGGATTTCACTGCGCCAAGAAACGCAATGAGCATTTCCGGCTCGCGATGCCCGAGCACCGCGATCGGCGAGCGGTCCTCGCCGAAGCGCTCACTCAGGTACCGACCAAGTGCATCCGACGCGGCACGCAAATCGCCGTAGGTCAGTGTCCGCTCACCGCTAACATGCGCGATACGGGTTGGAGCAGCGGTCGCCCAATAGTCGATTCGCTCGAGCAGATTCACTCAAAACGCCTGATAAACGAATGGCGGCGTAGAAAAGTCGCCCCGGCCGTACATGACAATTAAAGCGACGATGACAGCGAAGTAGTAGAGCAACAACAAGACTCGGCACAGAACAGGATGTGCTTCCGCCCAGCTCATGCTGACAAACGCCGCTCTACATCGGCGATGATCTTGCGCGGCGTTGCCCAGTTTTCTCGCTCGAACTCCGCCGGTGAAATTTTGACGCCGAATTCCCGTTCGATTATCACCATCAGCTCGACAGTCCGGATCGAATCGAGGAGCTGATAATCGTAAAGGCGGAGGTCGGGATTTGCCCGAACCTCCTCCGTGTGCGTGAGCGACACCAAAAGGTCTACCAATCGATCTGAAACGGTGAAGGTCATATTGTCGAAGCTGCGGGCTGTCAGATTTAGAGGGGGCTACCCGCCGTACCGTTCAGTGATGCTGCGTCAGCTCTGCGGAAGACGATCATGATAAAATGCATCGAGAACCCGATTGTAGTACATCCAACCCTTAGCGCTGAGGTGAGCACTTGGCACCTGCCTTAGGTCAGGAGGTTGGGCAGCCAGAAAACGCGCGTCTTCGTCATGCTCCTGGAAGTTAACAAGCGCAAAATGGTAACGTGCTGCAAGGGCCTCCACTCTGTCGTAATACTCGCGGCGCGCGGCCGCGGACACGCCCCCCCTGTCGTAAAAGCAACCGTCCAGGGGCATGTTGATGAGGAGCGGCTTCGCGTGGATTTGAGCTAAGCTGCGCAGGAGCAACTCGAAGTCCTTCCATTCGGACGCGCGGTTCATCCGCGTCTTAAACCACGCATCGGCGGAGCCGGGCAGCGGCTGCTTTTGCGATCCCACCGTGCTTGCGTTTGGCTCCTCGGAGCGCGCGACAGCATTGTCAGCGTTGGCGATCAGGGTAGACCAGTCGATGGCCTGCGGAAGGCGCGCGGGCGCCCGCTTGTGTTCGCGCCGGAGATAGCTCAAAGCCGCGAAATGATCTTGCAAATCCAAAATCAAATTCTCCAGCATCCCGAGCGGCCAGACCAAGTAGAACCCCAAGTCGTCGAGCAAAGTGCCGGCAGCCAATCGCTGTAGGGCGAATTCCGTCACAGGAATCTTCTCGAGTGTGTGTGGAAAGTGCAACAATCGCACAGCGATATCGCGCTTGAGCGCACGGTCGAACTCGTTACCGAATGTCAGCTCACTAACGGCAAAGGGCGAGAAGTTCCCTTCGTACCAGTACGAGGTGATGCCGGACGCGAAATACGCCGAAGAAATCGAGATGACGACCTTTCTCCCCCGAAACTCGCCAGCGAGCGCGCCCAGCTTTTCTAACGTAATGAGCGCCGTCGCTCCCGCTTTGCCTACCGGCGATACTTGGAAGCCAGTCGGCGTGGTGGAAAAAAAGTCGCTCGCTCTCGCGCCAGCTGGTCCGAGCAACTCCGAGCTACCGTAGAGGGGTAATACACCATTCGTCCGTGCAGCGAGGCGCTGAAACGCCAACCCCTGATTTTTGATTGGAAATAGTTCCGGCGCAACGGCCGCAATGTTCTCCGCTTCGCGATACACCGCCAACACCCGACCTGCGAGCAAAACGAGCAGCGCCACTCCACAGGCTAGCAACATTGCGCCGAGATGCGGCAGGCCGTTAGCGCGCATTGGCTGCATAGGTGAACCGCTTATACCTGCGACTGATCCGTTCGCAAGCCGGAGCCCGGGTTTTTTGCTCCTTCAGTGCCGCTGCGATTGCAAATTGGCGACAGCCCGCCGTTAATACTGGAAATCGCGTATCGGCGAGCTCATGACCACGTCTTCTGTCTGGCTGCGTTTCCAGAAATATTTTCTCCGCTATCAGGATCTCGGGTTCTCCTTGGATATCAGTCGGATGAATTTCCCAACCGATTTCTTTGCTCGAATGCAATCCGAGATCGATAAGGCGTTTGCCGCGATGAGTGAGCTGGAAGCTGGAGGCATCGCCAATCCTGATGAGCAACGGATGGTGGGCCATTATTGGCTGCGGAATACGAAGATCGCGCCGAGCGAGGGACTCCGCCGCGAGACCGAACAAACCAACCAGCGGATAAAGCGATTCGCAGCGGACGTGCATAGCGGAAAAATCGCGCCGGAACGCGGCGGCAAATTCGAGCACATCTTGCTCGTCGGCATCGGCGGTTCCGCACTCGGGCCGCAATTGGCCGCGGACGCGCTGGGATCAGAGCGCGACGCGATGGGAATCTACTTTCTCGATAACACCGATCCCGACGGATTCGATCGCGTGTTCCGCAAGCTCGACGATCGCCTTGCGCAGACATTGACCGTGGTGATCTCGAAGTCTGGCGGCACGAAGGAAACACGCAACGGTATGCTTGAGATCGCAGCGCAATTTGATGAACGCAATCTCTCGTTCAATAAACATGCCGTGGCAGTAACTGGTGTCGGGAGCGATCTGGATAAATCCGCGCAAAAGAATAATTGGCTGGCGCGCTTTCCGATGTGGGATTGGGTAGGTGGCCGAACCTCCGTAACGAGTGCGGTTGGCCTCGTGCCAATGGCGCTGCAGGGGTTCGAGACCGATAATTTTCTTCGCGGCGCGGCAGCGATGGACGAGCGAACGCGCGTCAGGAGCGTGTCGCAAAACATGGCCATGTTGCTCGCGCTGATGTGGTATTACGCAGGCAACGGTCGGGGCGAAAAGGATATGGTCATCCTGCCATATAAAGATCGCTTGTTGTTGTTCAGCCGCTATCTGCAGCAACTCGTAATGGAGTCGCTAGGGAAAAAGAAGGACCTGGACGGCAATGTTGTGCATCAAGGCATTGCGGTTTACGGCAACAAAGGCTCGACCGACCAGCATGCCTATGTCCAGCAGTTGCGTGATGGCGTGCTCAACTTCTTTGTCACATTCATTGAAGTGCAAAAGGATCGACATACTGAGAGATTTGAAGTCGAGCCCGGGGTGACGAGTGGCGATTATTTGCAGGGCTTCTTGCGCGGGACGCGCGCGGCACTATACGAAAGCGGCCGCGAGTCAATCACTGTGAGCATGCCGGATGTGGACGCATTTGCCGTCGGCGCGTTGATCGCACTCTACGAACGCGCCGTGGGCTTCTATGGTTCGCTCGTCAATATCAATGCCTATCATCAGCCTGGCGTTGAAGCGGGAAAGAAAGCAGCAACAAATCTGTTGCAGCTCGAAAGCAAAGTCCGTGAACAACTTTCGCCGGAGCCCAAAACGGCGGACGAAATTGCGCACACGATGGGTGCCGATCCGGAAGATGTATTTCACGTACTGCGACATTTGGCGAGTAATGACGCGCACATTGTCGCGAGTCCGGGTGAGCACCCTGGTGTCGACACGTTCTCAACCCGAAATTAAACGAGTTCAGATGCAAACTAGAGAGCCGCGCAATGCATCGATCACCGTCGCCTGGGAGAATATCGTCCGTTTCGTTCGCCAACTTAGTCACGACCTGCGGAACGATCTGAACGCGGCCGAACTGCAGGCGGCCTATCTCGACGAGATTAGCAATGATCCGGAAGTAAAAACGGAAACTCGCCGCTTGCGCGAGATGCTGGCGCGCATGGCCCGACATTTGCAAAAATTGTCCGCGCGTGTCGCCCAGCCGCAGCCGAATATGGTGGAGTATCGCGCGATGGATTTGCTCGAAGACCTGCGGACGAGAATCGAGCGCGAGCTGAACGAAAACCGCACGGCAGTAAGGTGGGACGTCCAACGGAGCGATGCCGTGTTGAACGTCGATCCACAGTTATTTCAGGAAGCGCTGCTGGAATTGTTCACGAACGCATTTCGCCATAAGCGTGACATGGCTGAGCCGATTATCACGACCGGCAAAATCGACAATGGCCAGCTTGTCTTGACGCTGGACGAGCCAAAAAAACAATTCAACATGGGAACAGCAAATTGGGGCGGCGAGCCGCTGCGCCACGCCGGCCCCGGGCATTACGGACTTGGACTGAACCGCGCGCGGGCGATTGTTGAGGCACACGGAGGCAAATTGCGCGCACAACATGATCCGAACGAGGCGGTCCTGCGCACGACCGTGACACTGCCGGTAGTTGTCAAAACGGCAGGAGATGTGGTGAAGTAGTTTCGAACCGCGGCATCCAATTCTCGCGACCTAAATCGCTGCAAGGGTGCGTTAAACAAACATGACGACAGAGAAGCGTCGCATCCTGGTTATCGACGACGAGCGCCCTATTTTGCTCACCCTCGAGGCACTGCTCCAGCGACACGGCTACCAAGTCGATACGGCCGCTACCGCGTCGCAAGGGTTCAAGTGGATGAAGGCTACGACGCCGAATGTGGTCCTACTTGATCTGCAGTTACCCGATGGCAATGGGCTACAAGTGCTCGACCAAATCAAAGCTGCGTTCCCAGCAATCGAAGTAATCATTTTGACAGCGCACGATTCGCTGAACAACGCAATTGAATCAATCAAGCGCGGTGCGTTTCACTTTATCAGCAAACCGTACGCACCGGAAGAATTGTTGAGCCTGATCGACAAGGCGCTCGAAAAGGAGTCACTGCTACGCGAGACGGCAGAGTTGCGGCAGAAAGCGCGACAACTGGAGGAGCGACTTGAGATCGCCGAGACACGTGCGACGCCGATCTTCAAAAGCAAAACGATGCAGGAGATCAGCGGGCTGATTGACGCGATGGCGCCATCGGAGGCAAATGTGCTAATTACCGGCGAGAGCGGCACGGGCAAGGAAGTCCTGGCAAACCTCATCCATCGTCGTAGCCGGCGCGTGGACAAGCCAATGGTGAAGCTAAATTGCGCAGCGTTTCCGCAGACGCTGATTGAAAGCGAACTGTTCGGCTACGTTAAAGGCGCGTTCACAGGTGCAATGAACGATTTTCCGGGAATGATTGCCGCCGCTGCTGGAGGCACGTTGTTCCTCGACGAAATTTCGGATATGCCGACCGACCTGCAGACCCGTTTCCTTCGTGTGTTACAGGAACGCGAGTACCGGCCGCTCGGGAGCACGAAAACATTAAAAGCCGACTTTCGCGTGATTGCGGCGACGAATCGAGCAATCACAGAGGCGCTGGCCGAGAATCGGTTGCGCTCCGATCTTTATTACCGGCTCAATACTTTCCAAATCCACGTACCACCCTTGCGTGAGCGCAAAGAAGACATCCCGCCGCTCGTCGCGACATTCATCAGGCAATTCGCCCAACAGCTCAGCAAGACTGAGCCGCAGATCGCGCCGGAAGCATTTCAAAAGTTGCTCGACTACAATTGGCCGGGCAACGTGCGAGAATTGCAGAACGCGATGGAGTACGCAGTCGTGCTCGCCCGCCAAAATCTGATTGGCGTGAAAGAGTTACCGGCCGAAATCCAACTGCCCACCGCGCTGCAAAAAAGCGAACGGGCCGCGCCAGCCCGCCTTGGGGTGCAGACCCTAGATGACGTCGAGAAAAGCACGATTCTTCAGGCGCTCGCTCAATGCCACGGCAACAAAAAGAAAGCCGCTGAGCTCCTTGGCATCCAGCGCCCCACCCTCTACAACAAGCTCCGTCGCTACGCGATCGAGCTGTGAGGTTTGGGCTTTTGCGGTTTCGATCTTAGATTTGAGCGTCGTCGCCGCTCGACAATCGAAAAATTGAAATCGTGACCTCCCGCCATACCGCAAAAGTTCTGGCTCATGCCGAGAACCGGCTTGCCCCGACGCGCGAGACCAAACCGACCGAAGCGCTGCCGCTTTATAAAAAGTTTCTCAAGATTGAGGAGCATCGGTTGCGCCTGCGGCACCAGGCTGGTGGTGGTGGGCGCGAGGTTTGCGCGCGGCGCGCGGAACTGGTGGACGTTTTATTGCGGCGCGTGTTCGCCGCAGCTACGCGGAGCGTGTTCGGCGAAAAAGGTCAACGCAAACCACCATTGGCGCTCATGGCTTTGGGAGGTTATGGCCGGGGTGAACTCAACCCATTCAGCGATGTTGATGTCATGCTGCTGCATGATGGCGCGAGCGGGAAACTCGCGTCGGACATTGAGCAAGTGGTTGAGCAAATTCTGTATTTGCTCTGGGATGTTGGCTTTAAGGTTGGCCACTCGACCCGGTCGATCCGCGAAGCGCTCGCACACGCAAACCGTGACATATTGGCAAAAACAGCCATGCTCGAGGCGCGTCCTCTGGCGGGCGATCCGGACTTGGCGTGTCAGTTTCGCGAACAATTCCGCGCAAAATGCGTGGGCGGCCACGAGCGTGATTACATTGAAATGCGAATGCAGGACCAAATCGCGCGGCACCAAAAATTTGGCGATAGCGTGTATTTGCAGGAACCGCACATTAAAAGCGGCTGCGGCGGGCTGCGCGATTATCAGAACCTGCTCTGGATCACAAATTTTAACGAAGGCGCGCTCACGACACGCCATTTGGTCGCCAAAGATTGGTTGAGCGAATCGGACCGGCGCCGGATCGAACGGGCGTACGATTTTCTCTTGCGCGTGCGAACCGACTTACACTACGCGACCGGCCGCGGCAGTGACATTCTGCACCTGAATTTGCAGGAACAAATCGCACAGCGGCTCAACTACTCCGCGCGAAACGGGCAACTCGGGAGTGAAGCGCTGATGCACGATTATTACGAGCACACGCGCAACATCTTTCGGGTAACGGAGCGCATCACCCAGCAATTTGCCAGCGGCCGGGCAACGGAGTGGACGCGCTCACTATTCAGTTTTCTTCCCCTCGCCCGCGCGGACAAACAGCGCGTGGGCTATTTCTTTATCCGAAATGGGCAGCTTTACACTGAGCAAGCCGATCTCTTTCAAAGAGATCCGCTCCAGATGATGCGGGCATTCGCCATCGCTCAAGAATACAATGTTGATCTTAGCCCCGAGCTGGCAGACTTGATCAGCCGGCGTCTCGCGCAAGTTAATCGCACCTACCAGTACGCAAAGGCGCCGCGGGAAATTTTTCTCGCGATGCTGTCGCGCAGAGGCAACGTCGGGCGGGTTCTGCGAATGATGCACCGAGTCGATTTTCTCGGCCGCTATATCCCGGAATTCGGGCAGCTCACCTGTCTCGTGCAGCACGAGTTTCTCCACCGCTACACGGCGGACGAACACACGCTGGTGTGTATCGAAAAACTGGACGCGCTCATGCCAACGCGCGACCGGAAATTAGTGTTTTACCGGCGGCTGTTTGAGAATTTTCATGAGCCGGTGGTTTTGTATCTCGCACTGCTGTTGCACGACACCGGCAAAGCGGTCGGTGCACGGCCGCACGCCGAGGCGAGCGCGGTGTTCGCGCAACGCGTTGCGACGCGACTGCAGTTATCACCAGAGCAACGCAAGTCTCTCATCCTGCTCGTCGACCATCACCTCACGTTGTCTAACATCGCGCAACAGCGAAATCTGGATGACCCGGCCACAGTCGCCGAGCTGGCGAACGTTGTAAAAGATCAGAAAAACCTTGACGCCCTTATGCTGGTGACCCTAGCAGACGGTCAGGGCACGAGCGCAGGAGCTTGGTCAGACTGGAAAGAGTCGCTCGTCTGGCAACTTTACGACGCGACATCACAGTATCTCACCGACCAGAAATCATATTACGAGCAAAGGCGCATCGAGCGCGATCTGCTGAAACTCGAGGTAGCGCAGAATCTACCCGCCTCTTACGCCGAGGAAATCGACGCGCATTTCGATTTCATGCCGGAGAGTTATTTCCGCGCGTTTACCCCGGCTGGAATTGTCCGCCACTTAAAATTGCTACACATATTTCTCGAGAACGCTTCCAGTCGCGGTGAACAACCCCTGGCGCCGGCGATCGGCTGGGAACCATCGCCCGACGAGGGCCACACGGTCGCAACGGTTTGCACTTGGGAACGAGAACAGCTTCTCGCCAAGATCGCTGGCTCGTTCGCCGTCGTCCCGTTGAACATTTTAAGGGCGGACGTTTACCCGCGGGGTGATCACATCGCGCTGAATGTTTTTTGCGTCTGCGATACAAATAGTTGCGCCGTTGCCGACCAGCATGAGTTTCAAACCGTAGAAAACGTTTTACGTAGGGCGTTGGAACATGACCAGTTCGAGTTCGCGCCGCTCATCGAAAAGGCTCGTAGAGAAACACGTCGGCACCTGACGGCGCAGATTGACTTTCCGACTCGAATCGCGATCGATAACAAAGCGCATCCGAGTTACACGCTGATACAAATCCAGACGCCAGATCGGCTCGGACTGCTCTACGACCTTCTCACCTGTCTTGGCCGCGAAGCTGTCTCAATCGTGCTCTCGCGCATCAGCACGCAAAATGGCGCGGCGATCGACACATTTTATGTCGCGGATCGCTCCGCGCACGGCAAAATCACCGATGCGCCGCGGCTCGCTGGGTTGCAGGAGCGTTTAAAGACCGTGGCACTCGGCGGCACATCCGCCTGAGTGGCGGCCGAACAATCGATGAACGCGATTATTCTCGCCGCCGGCTACGCCACGCGTCTATATCCACTGACGTTAAATAAGGCGAAACCGCTGCTCGAGATTGCCGGGCGACCGATTATCGATTGGATGCTACAGGCGATCCGCGGCGTTTCTGAACTGAAGACGATCTTTGTCGTGACAAACAGCAAGTTCGCGAACGATTTTCAGCACTGGGCTGATCGGCAAGATCCCCTATGCCGTAAGCGGCTGAAAATTATCAACGATGGCTCTACGAGCGACGATGACAAACTCGGCGCGATCGGCGACATCAATCTTGTGATCACGCGGGAGGACGTTGCGGCCACGCCATTAGTGGTGTTGGCGGGGGACAATCTGCTCGACCAATCGTTGATCGAATTCGTTAGGTTCGCGAGAAATACCTTCGCCGCGGTTGGCGTTTATGACGTCGGCGATCTCGACAAGATCAAAAATTACGGCAACGTCGTGATCGACGCGGAAGGCACGATCACTTACTTCGAGGAAAAGCCGCAGAAACCCCGGAGCACGCTTGCCGCGATCGGTATCTATTACTACTCACCGACGGCCCTTTCGCTCATCACCACCTATTTGGCGGCTGGCAACAACCCCGACCAGCCTGGTCGGTTCGTGCAATGGCTTTACCAGCGCAAACCGGTGAAGGCTTTTCAGATTACAGGCCGCTGGCTCGACGTAGGAAGCAAGGAAACGTTAGAACAAGCGACTAAGATTTTGCGAAAATCACAACCTAATTTGTCGATCTAGAACAATAACAAAATCCATCACATACCTGATCCTCCGCGGTTTCGTCGCGTAAATATCGGGGCTTCCTTCGTCGTTCGGCATTCGTCATTTCAAGCGTCCTTCGTCGAATTCGATCAAGTCGAAATAGGTTCGAATGTCTGTGCGTCCCTCGCCACCTGCTTCCTTGAGAAAATGAAGAAAGCGCGCCCTTTTGGCGGCGGTATCCGGGTGGCGCGAAATCATCGTTGCATTCCAGTGCTCGATCGCTTCGGGCGAGTGCTTTGCACCATGTTCCTGCACCCACCCCAAAATTTCATTATCACCCTCGAATCGATTGGCGACCTCCTCGAACTCGTCGCCATTGAGTTTTAGAAACGCGAGCAGATGTCTATCGAAGCCGACGGTTTTGTAGTTATAGCCGTCGAGCAGGCCCTTGCGCTCTAGACGCGCCTTATCGATCAGGCGTGGCAGATGTACGTATCCGCCGAGCTTTTCGTATGGACTGCGCGGACGCAGCTTTTGCACCACTGAAAATTCAGGTGGCGGGCAACGGTCGAACCGCGCCAGGCGCGAGGCGGTTCTCGCGCGCAGTAGTAGTCGCCGGGTTTTCCTCAGGCAATAAGTCGGCTTGCATCAGATCGGCCTCGCCAATCACTAGTTGACCCGAAAA
>DASQXY010000152.1:0-6950 GCA_035639455.1 Chthoniobacterales bacterium
ATCTCACCGCTCGCACTGCGAACTGCGACGCCCAGCCGATCGCAGTCCGGATCGGTCGCAATCACGATGTCGGCGTTCGTTTGTTCCGCGAGCTGAATGCCCATCGTGAGCGCTTCCGCGTTTTCCGGGTTGGGCGATTTCACCGTCGCGAATCGTGGGTCGAATTGCTCCTGCTGTTTAACCACTTGGAATGTGAACCCGAGCCGTTCGAGCAACGGTTTCAGAGTCACGCCGCCGGTGCCATGTAGGGGCGTAAAGATGATCTGCAACAATTTCGCGTCGCGAATCACCGATCGATCAACAATCAGCGATTCCAGCCGCTGCAAATATGCTTTGTCAATCTCCGGCCCGAGCGTCACGATCTTGCCTTGTCGGTCGTTTGGCAGCGGCTGGTAAGTCTCCCTCGCGACTGCGTTCACTTTGGCGATGATGCCGCTGGCATGCGGTTCCACGACTTGTCCGCCGTCGGCGAAGTAAACCTTATAGCCGTTATCATGCGGCGGATTGTGACTTGCGGTGACAACAATCCCGGCGCTCGCTTCTAAATGGCGAACCGCAAATGAGAGTTCTGGCGTCGAGCGCGGTCCGTTGAACACGAAAGCGTCACACCCATTCTCAGCTGCAACCTTCGCTGTCAGTTCGGTGAAATCCGTTGAAAAAAAGCGTGTGTCATGCGCGATCACAATGCGCGGTTCCTTCTCGATCTTCTCGCGCGTGTTCCACTCGTTGATGTAGGCGACCAACCCCTGCGTGGCGCGACTCACGTTGTAAAAATTCATCGCGTTTGTCCCGACGCACGGGAACTGTGGCCGGTCTGTAGCCACGACGCTGTGCGCCGTATTCCCGCGCTCTGCCGCCGTTACGCTTTTGCCGATGGTGCGCCCGCGCAATCCGCCTGTGCCAAACTCGAGCGTTTTGTAGAATCGGTCGTTCAGCTCGATCCATTCGCCAGCCGTGATTAGTTCGTGCACGGCGCAGGCGTAAACGTCTGATGGCGCGCCCTCGAGAAGCGCTCGAATATTCCGCGCCGCCGATTCGAGCAGCTTTCCGTTTGCGACGGCGAGCTCGATTTGCTTGCGAAGATCTTTCGTTTCGGCCGCCATCCCAGCCAACTTTCCAACCGACTTACGCTTTGCAAGCTCCCACTAGGCCGTGTGGTTGTGCGACGCGGCCCTGCTGACGTAGAACGTCAGGCGCTTGCCCCTCGATATACGAGCGTCGCAGCGGCGATATCCTCCACAGCCATCCCTAACGATTTGAAAACCGTGGTTTCGTTTGCGCGTCGCGGAATTCCGCCGGCGAGTGCTTCGCCGAGTTCTGCGTAAATCTCCGCGCCGGAAAGAATAATGTCGCCTGATTCCTTCGTCGCGCACTCGCGCGAATCGACATAGATGACGTTTTGCATCGTATCATCGTCGAGTTCGCGCCAGTCGGGGCGGCACGCGCCGATTGCATTGACGTGACAACCGCGTTTCAGCCATGCACCGCGTAAAATCGGCGTCTGCGAATTCGTAGCCGTCACAATAACGTCGGCGTCGCGCACAGCCTCCTCCGCCGAAGTCACAGTGGCGCCGATTTCCTTTGCAAATCGCTGGGCGCGTTCGGGTGTCGGACTCCAGACGCGAATCTCCTCGAATTTCCTGACGAGTGGTAGCGCCTCGGCATGACTGCGCGCCTGCACGCCACTCCCGAGGATTGCGAGCGCTTTCGCCTGCGGAGTCGCGAGCAGTTTCGTCGCCGCTGCAGATACCGCCGCTGTGCGCATTTCCGTGATTAAGCGGCCGTCCATAACCACGACCGGTGCGCCGGTGTGCGGGTCGACCAGAAAGATCGTCGCCATGTGCGTCGGAATGCCGAGCTCCGCGTTCGACCTATAAAACGTCACTACTTTCAGTCCCAAGCCGTCAGGAGTGCGCGCTGGCATAAGTCCGAAAAACCCGCCCGGCGGATCGACCGTGATCACCTGCCGCATCGGTTGTATCACTCGACCCGCCGAGAAATCCATCAGCGCCTTTTCCATCGCTGGGATCAACTCCTCCATGCGCAAATGCTTGCGCACCTGCTCTTCATTTAAGAACAAAGGTTCACTCCGCTTCATTCGACGTTTGGCGTTTTCTTCTTCTTTGTTGTAGCGCCCACTCTCCCCAACGGCAACAATGGCTCGCGAATGCCAGTCGACTTTGACAGCATCCGCATCGCGCATGAGCGGATTCGCGAGTTCATTCATCGGACGCCGGTCCTCGCCAGTTCGCGACTGAATGACGCGAGCGGGGTGGCCTTGTCCTTCAAGTGCGAAAATTTTCAGAAGACTGGCTCGTTTAAAGCGCGCGGCGCAACGAATGCTGTCTTTGCGCTGGATAAGGAGCTGGCGCGGCGTGGTGTGGCCACGCATTCGTCGGGCAATCACGGGACAGCGCTGGCGCGGGCGGCGCAGCTGCGCGGAGTCCCCGCACACGTGGTGATGCCGAAGAACTCGACCAAGGTCAAGGTGCGTGCAGTTGAGAGATATGGCGCGCACATTGTTTTCTGCGAACCGACACAAGCGGCGCGCGAAGCGGCATGTGCAGACGTGACCGCGAAGACTGGCGCCACATTGATTCACTCCTTCGAGAACGAAGACGTAATGGTGGGGCAGGGGACCGCAGCGGTGGAATTGCTCGAGGATATAGATGTTGACTGTGTGCTATGTCCCGTGGGCGGCGGCGGCCTGCTTTGTGGCACAGCGGTGGCGACGAAATCGATGCGGCCGAACATCAAAGTCATCGCGGCCGAGCCGGCGAATGCGGATGATGCAGCCCAGTCGTTTCGCATAGCGAGAAGAATCGTGACGGAAAAGAAATTTACGATCGCCGACGGGCTGCGGACAAATGTTGGGGAGCGAAATTTTCCGCTCATTCAGCGTTGGGTCGATGCGATCGTGACAGTAAGCGAAGAAGCAATTAGCGCGGCTATGCGGACGATTTGGGAGACGATGAAGATCGTGATCGAGCCGTCGGCCGCGGTGCCGTACGCGGCCATCGTCGAGCGGAAGATCGACGTTGCTGCCGATCGCATCGGAATAATTCTCACCGGCGGCAATGTTGATCTGGATGCTTTGCCTTGGATATGAGAATGGCCCGGAAGTTGCACTGTTAGATTGAACCGTAGTAAGTTGTTTACCCACCCAATCAGGAGGAGTTGACCGATGGCGATGTTTACCACTCGAAGGCATGAACCCGCAGGTTCTGCAGGCGAACCCGCAAAAGCGGCGAACAGTTCGGATTCCAACCGGGCTGGAACGGCGCAACCCAGCGGTCTGCTTTCCGGTGGAGTATCGATCAAAGGCTCGGTCAAATTCCGCAACTCGCTCCTGATCGATGGGGAAGTCGAAGGCACGATCGACTCCACCGGCACGCTGACGATCGGGGAGCATGCGCGGATTCGCGGCGAGATCCGGGCGAAATCGATCAACGTGCGGGGCACGATCGAAGGCAACATCTTCGCTTCGGAGCGCTGCGCGCTGGAGGCGGGCTGCACTTTGCGGGGCGACATCGAAGCGCCGCGGTTAGTCGTTGACGAGAACGCGACCTTTCTCGGCAGCGCGAAAATCGCCACTTCCTAAACGGGCTCCGGCTCGAACAGGCACGTTAGCGGTTGCAACTTCGAAGGAGAAGTGGAGTTTAATCCAGTAATTATGAAAACCATAACCTTTGGAATCGCGATCGTTTCGATATCTGCCGCTGCTTCCACTACCATCGCAAAGCCGGGCAATCACGGTCTCGACCGCATTTCGGAAGAGACCGGCGTGTCTGTTGCCACACTTCAGGACCAACGGACTGCTACAGGGCTCGGATACGGCGAATTGGAAACGGCCAATCTGCTCGCCAACGCCTCCGGTCAGAGCTTTGATACTATTATGGCTAAGCGCCGTGCCGGCGAAGGCTGGGGTAAAATCGCGCACAATTACGATCTGAATCTTGGCAAGGTCATTAGCGCCGCGCATCGATCCAGCCAGGCCACAGCGCACACGCATAGCGCACATGCGAGCACCGGCAAGCAGACCGGTAAAACGACCAGCGGCCGCTCAGGCAAGGGCCGGCAGTTCGACGTAGGCCCGAGCTTCGGACACGGCCACGGGAATTAAGGGCGCGACCTGGCCAGCGTTTCGGCTACTTTAGTGTAATCTCGCGCATCGTTTTGGTGCCGAGGATCTCGCGAATGTCCAGCCGTTTCACGGCCAGGTCACGGCGCTGATCTTCGGAGCCCATCACTTTCGCGAGGATGGGGTCCATTTTGTCGCGCAAACCATCGAGCGCGGCCATATTCGCATATTCCACAAGGATGAGAACGTTGAAATCCCGCGGGCCCATCGCGTCGCCCTCGAGGATTTTGTAATCGAGGATGATTTTCTGCTTTCTCTCTTCCTCGTAAACCGGCTTCACCGTCCCGCTGATCTGTTTAAAGTACTCATCGCTCAATCCCGCTTTGGTCTTGATCATCGTCAGCACCCAAACCGGTCCTTCAGTGTAAGGCGCGCTGCTGCTGCCTGCGGCTTTCGTCGCGGGACTGATCGTTTGCGCTGTGCACAACCCGGCGGAAGCCAGCATGACGTTCAGAATGACTGTGATTTTCTTCATCCAGTCAGACTGGCAGGTGTTCGGGGCCGGACAAGGACAATGCATTCGGCGGCTCGACAGCGTCTGATCTGACAGGCTAAAAATTTGCCGCGCTCGCGTGTTCGGGGCTTAGTCGTCACGCGTTCGGTGTTAGATGAACATCCACGAATATCAGGCGAGGGAGTTGCTGCAGAAATTCGGTGTTGCGACCACGCGCGCGAGAGTCGCGTCCACTCCGACCGAAGCCGAGCAAATCGCGCGCGAGCTGGGAGCTATCAAGCTTGTCGTTAAGGCACAGATTCACGCGGGGGGACGAGGAAAGGGTACCTTCACCAATGGGTTCAAAGGCGGAGTACACGTGGTGAAATCACCGGCCGAGGCGCGCGAAGTCGCGGGCAAAATGCTGGGCCAAACCCTGGTCACGCATCAGACAGGGTCGGCGGGGCGTATCGTCAATAAAGTACTGGTTGCCGAATCCGCCGAGATTGCGCGCGAGATTTACTTTGCCGTGTTGCTGGATCGCGCGAGCGCTGCGCCGTTGGCCGTGGCCAGCAGCGAAGGCGGCGTGGACATCGAAGCTGTCGCCGCTAAATCACCAGAGAAAATTATCCGCGAACCGATCAACCCGATTGCAGGTCTACAGCCATTTCAATCGCGCAAGCTGGCGAAGCAACTCGGGTTTGAACAATCGCAAACCAAAGCGGCGACGAAATTGTTCGATGGTGTTTATGACACGTTCATCGGCTGCGACTGCTCGATGGTGGAGATCAATCCGCTGGTGGTCACGACCGGCGGTCAGGTGCTGGCACTCGATGCCAAGCTCAACTTCGATGATAACGCGCTCTACCGGCATCCCGAGATCGCCGCGATGCGCGACATCGCGGAGGAAGATCCGCGCGAAGTTGAAGCATCGAAGCACGGTCTCAATTACATCGGACTCGAAGGGAACATTGCCTGTCTCGTGAACGGCGCTGGCCTTGCCATGGCAACGATGGACATTATTCAGTTCTACGGCGGCAACCCCGCGAACTTTCTCGATGTGGGCGGCGGCGCGACCGAAGAGCAAGTCACCGAGGCATTCAAGATCCTCATCGCCGACAAGAACGTGCAGGCAATTCTGGTGAATATTTTTGGTGGAATTATGAAATGCGACATCATCGCGCAGGGCATCGTGAACGCGGCCGAAACCGTGAAGCTCGAACTGCCGCTCGTGGTTCGGCTGGAGGGAACCAACGTGGAGAAAGGTAAACAGATCCTGAAGGAGAGCGGTCTGGCGTTGATTGCGGCCGACGATCTGGCCGACGCCGCGCAAAAAGCCGTCGCCTTGGCAAAAGGCAAATGATTGCAAGATCGACAATGACATTTCTGATTGCGGCTCGCGTCGCGGTCGTTTCAGCCGAAGATCTTCCCCGCAAGAGCACGAGCGCGCGAGAAAGCTATCCCAACGTCGAGGTCATCTACGACGTGGTTGTGCCGGCAAGCGGCCCGCGGTTGCGCAGCATCATCACAAAACCGCGTGAGGCCAAAGGAAAGCTGCCGGTGATTTTCGTGGCCGGCTGGCTCAGTTGCGATTCGGTAGAAGCACCTACCGATACCAAGGATGCGGCTGGCCTAGTATTTCGAGGGCTCGCGCAGCTGGAGGGTTTTTGCCTGTTTCGCATTGACAAGCCCGGCGTCGGCGACAGTGAAGGCGTGTGCGGCGAGACCGACTTCGACACCGAACTGGCGGGCTATCGTTCTGCGTTCCGCGCGCTGAAGAATTACAATTTCATCGACACGAATCGCGTTTACGTGCTGGGGTTGAGCAACGGAGGTGGGTTTGCGCCGCTGATCCCGGAGAGCGAGGCGGAGCACGAACAGGTGCGTGGTTACATTTCGGTGGGCGGCTGGGTCAAAACGTGGTTTGAACACATGCTCGAGATCGAGCGGCGCCGGTTTACGCTGATGGGCAAATCGCCTGGCGATGTAACCGAGCAAATGAAGCGCGTCTCGATGCTTTACTACCAATGGCTGATCGAAGGCCGCATCGTCGCCGAAATTGTCAGTGAGCAGGCGGCGTTAGGGCAGCTTTGGCCGGAGGGGAAAGACTTCGCTCATCTTTACGGTCGCCCGCTGAAGTTTTACGAACAGCTCCAGAACCTCAATCTCGCTGCGGCTTGGTCGCGCGTGAAAGCGCCCGCGCTAGTTTTGCACGGGGCGTATGACTGGATCATGAGCCGCGAAGATCCAGAGCTAATTGCTCAGTACGTGAATGCTAATGCGACCGGCGCAGCGCAGTTTATCAACGTGCCGGAGATGGGTCACACATTCCAGCATTACTTGAGTACGGCGGATGCGTTTGCCGGAAAAGCGGCG
>DASQXY010000153.1:0-3921 GCA_035639455.1 Chthoniobacterales bacterium
ACCGGCTTTAGCGCAGGCATTTTTCAGAAGTTGAGGCTTGAGTTGGTTTTCCAGGAATTGGTCTGCTACGCCTTGATCGACAAGCAATTCTCTCAATCGCGCGCCATCTTCAAGCAGGGCACAAGCATCGTATCTTCGCCAGCTCTCCTTATTGGTGCCGAGATATCCACTCAGCGCTTTCCGGCCCCACGGGCAGTTTATCGGCGAGCAGATTGGCGAGAAGGCTGACACTGAGGAGTAGCGATCTTGGTCGCGCAGGGCGATTGTGAGCGCCCCATGTCCGCCCATGGAGTGGCCCATGATGCTCTGACGCGCGATGTCCGCCGGCAGCTCAGAGCCGACCAGTGCGGGCAGCTCACGCTCAATATAGCTCGCCATCCTGTAGTTCCGGGACCACGGTTCCTGTGTGGCATCGACATAGAATCCAGCGCCCAGGCCGAAGTCGTATGAGCCCGCCGGATCGCGCGGTATTGTGTCGCCGCGCGGGCTCGTGTCGGGCGCAACCAGAAGAAGCCCGAGTTCTGCCGCAACCCGCTGCGCGCCTGCCTTGACGGTAAAGTTCTCCTCGGTGCAGGTCAGACCCGACAGGTACCACACGACTGGAACCGGCTGCTTGTCCGCCTGTGGTGGGACGAAGGCCGCAA
Source organism: Chthoniobacterales bacterium (assembly GCA_035639455.1). Classification (GTDB taxonomy): domain Bacteria; phylum Verrucomicrobiota; class Verrucomicrobiia; order Chthoniobacterales; family UBA10450; genus AV17. The sequence continues at coordinate 645 of DASQXY010000153.1, forward strand.
ATCGCATCGGGGTTCCTGTTTCGGAAGACTGGTGCTGGTAAGTGAACTGTGTGCCGCCGAAGCAACGTGACTGAGCAACAACATCCAATGCCATGATATTGTCTCCTTGGAGAGGTCTCCGCCATTTTCATGCGGACGTGATCTGGTGATCATTAGCTCTCCATCAGGTGCAATAAGGCCACCCGCGAGGCACTACTATGTACTATTAGTCGACCAAGACAAATTCGAATTTCCGAACCTCAGATAGTACGTTCAAAGTAACCCACCGGAATGATGAGGTCATTCGAACTGGGGTTTTCAAAACAAGAAAAAGAGCGCGATTTTCAAAAAATAGAAGCATCGCAGTGTACTCTCATGCCCTGGGGCCTGAGGCCACTTTGCCAAAGAAAAAATGACGGCGATCCTCAACATCGTTTTTGACTGCCGGAGTGTGGCGAGGGAACAATATCGAGAACTTCGCCGTGGCCGGCCTGACCTACTTCAATAGACTCGAAGAGATGCCAATACTCACCTCGCGAAACTTCTATAGTGTTTGCACCACTATTTGCGCGAGCCAAGTCATACGTCGCAAAACAGATTTGCGGCTATTGGAATTACTGCATGTGGTCAAGCTTAGGCTGCAAGATCAGCTTTTTGACGCGGTCTGTGGTCCGCCGCTGAGGATTGATCCTCAGAAACCAGCACCGATACTAAGCTTCGCTGGATCGTCAATGCATTAGCCGTTTGGCCCGCTGAATAGCCTCCATACATTGAGACTCCTGCCCGCTCGCATCAAAATGACGCGCTTGCTCGAGAGCGCTTTGGGCCGAGCCCAACCGGTCGGCGGCGGGACGGTGAGCCCCTTCAGCCTGTTGCGCAGCGGTGGGACCTCCGCGGGTCTGGCTCTGCACATCCTGCGGCGACGCGGCGCCTCCTTGGGTGGCCTCGTTCATAGCCGCGGTCGGAGGATGTTGCTCGCGGGCCGTCTCCCCCGCGCGCGATGATGCGGCGCCGCCCTGTGTGGCTTCGTTCATGGCGGCCGTCGGGGGATGCTGCGGCTTCGCCGACTCTGCTGCAGCAGTGGATGCCGCCGTGCTTGAATCCGCAGCGCCCATGGCCGACGTGGGCGGATGCTGTCCGCTGGTGGTTCCCGCTGCTCCCGCAGTTGGCCCGGACCCGGCGTCTCGCGATGCCAAGAGCTTAGTCACATTCTCGATTTCTGCCGTACACTGCCCGGCCGCCGCCGTTCCGAGCGGCAAAGCAACGATGGCGCAAGCTCCAAGCAGCAACGTGGTTGTTTTCATGAGCTTTTCTCCCGATAGTCGGATTCTCGTTAAATAACAACCGAGGAGGCGAACTTACGTTCCCGGATAATAACGGATATGGGGTTTGGTGCGCTCAGGCGTCGGGAGATGAAAAAGGGCGCTTGGTTGATAGGCGATCTGATGCCGCTCAGGAGCTGATCTTGAGTCGAGAGTAGCCTGTCGAGGGCGACCGCACATAGTTCTGTCGCATGGATTGGGCTAATTATCTTCGGGACGAAGCGGCAAAGTTTCGGCAACTTGCCGAAACGGCCGAAGACCCGTCAGTAAAACAAGAGCTTCTTGAGTTGGCAGCCGTTTGTGAGGAGGTCGCCAACAATAGCGAGGACCGTATGCCGGGTGGGTGAGGACGGCGTGATGCTCACGTCGAGGCCCACCGTTTTTGTTATGACCATCTTGTAGATGGAAGAGTCGCCCACCGAAGATTGCCGATCCCGAATACTAGCTGCCGCCAGGCTGAACTGGACAAAGCCATGTAGCTACATCCCGAACAATGAAGGCGGAGCATTAAAAATTCCATCAGTGGCCATATTGCTTAGCGCGTCATGTCCCAAGCTGGGCTGTGGACAAACCACGGGAGTCGTAAGCACACCAATGCAAGACGAATGACTTAGACAGAAACCAAGTCGAAAATTCGGTTTTTTGTTCAAGTATCATTTTCATCTAGGAGAAACGCTGGGCCCCCCAAAACGTGACCGCAGGGCCTCGTCGATGATCGCAAGTTGCTTCGCGGACTGTTTTTCGATGCATCGAGCCCGCCCTAACCAACGGAGAAGTATCAGGCTCCCGGTCATTTCAAAGGTAGGGCTGCTTTCCACTATTTGCTACGGACGAAAATGATTTTTATGGCGGCCGCTCGGTCAAAAGCTAAAGCCGAACAGAAGTCGCGCTTGGTGCCGCTCAAAGTTGGTCAAATCGAGCCAACCCGAATCGTCGGCCGCTCGACCCGCAACCTGCGTGCTCCAACCAGCAGCAATCCAGGAGCGCTCAGAGAGGTTGACGTAGATAGTTGGACCAAGGAACACCGCATGACCCGCAAACGAATCAAGGCCTAGCCCTTCATACCGTCGCAAATAGCGCGCCTCGCCGCCGAAAAATATCCCTGACCGCACTTGAACCATCAGAGCTGTCGAGAAGCCAATGGTCGATTCGTGAAATGTGATTCCGGTCTCGCGTGAACGAAAAACATTGGGCGCATAGAGCGCGTTGAATGCGCCAACGATACGGTTTGGAATTAACTCTTTGTCAATCGAAATTGTGAGATCGATGCCATACTGATCGGCGGACTCTCCGGTCATTTCGTCGATGCGTCCCCAACGCGGTTCTGCATCGATCAGAAGGCCGAATAACGCGTGCTCGCGTTCGAGCAGCCGGTATCGCAGATCGAGTGACAAGGATTGCCATCCGCCGCGCCGCCGATCATCCAAGCCGTTGACGCCGCTAATGTCCTGGTAGATCGATGTACCGCTCATTTCGATACGGAAGTTCTGAACCGGATTAAATTCCGCCGAGATTGTCTGAGAGAGTGCGGAATACGAACCGTCGCGCTTGCCCAATCGCCCGTCCGTTTGCGCCTCTATTTCCCTCTCCCCAACTTCGCCAGTGTCAGTACCGATCGTAAAGGCGAACAAATGCTCGGTATCAATCTTGTCGGCGTGAACCGGCATCGAACCGCATACGAGCATCATGGCCGCAATTCTTGACAGCTTTGCGAACATGAATGGATGTTCCTACCAACCGCAGCACGTAAACCTTACAAGGTTCTTTGGCAAAGGCCGTGACTTTTTTGTCACGTCAAATTGCAGCGTGATCGCCGTCTGCCACCCAACTGGTGGTGATGAGTCGCCGTTACTGGAACCGCCTTCTCCATTGCGCGAAGGCCCGCAACCGTCTGCTTGGCCTCCCACTGCCATCGAGTAATTTGGGCTTGGCCTTACAGCTTTGCGCGCATCCCGACATAGACCGAGAGCGGCTGC
>DASQXY010000154.1:0-3553 GCA_035639455.1 Chthoniobacterales bacterium
CTCTCAATTTTGAATGCGATTGCCCAGCCGTCGCCGATGTCGACCACGCCAGCGTTCTCTTCGCCAGCTTTGACCAAAATATTCGAGCCGCTCGTGGGAAGTTTTTTCAGTTCTCTGCGCGAGTTTTTGTACGAGCAGTGCTCACTCCACATGACCGAGAAGATGCCCAGCTCGGTGAAATTCGGCTCGCGACCGAGGACTTTTTTAATGCGCTCGAATTCCTCCGGCATCAGACCATGTTCTTTCGCAACTTCCGGCGTCACGGCCGGATCGGTCGTCGGATTGGGCATCGGCACTGCACGTTACCCGATGCGCAGGTTGACTCAACGGCGACTTGGCAGGGCGAAGTTCGAATACTTACCGCACGCCTGCTGTCGAATATGAAAGGAAGGAGGAAAAATGAAACGAACCATCATTAGCGCAGCCCTTGCGCTGCTTGCGCCGCTGGTTTTTGCGCAAACGCCCACCACAACGACTGAGACAACGACGAGTACCCGAGGGACGGTAACGACTTACGAGCCTGGCAAAAGGATCGTTGTTCGAACCGAAAAGGATGAGAATCCGGTCAGCTATGTTCTCGGCAAGACCGTTCATTATGTAAATAAAGCTGGCAGAACGATTGATCGACATCTGATCAAGCCTGGGACGCGGGTCATCGTCTACACCTCGAAAGGTCGGCTGCACGACGCCGAGCGTGTCGTAGTGGACCAAGATTAGGCGGCCACACGAGTCCGAACCGGGTCGCCGGCGTTGAATAGTTCGCCGCGCGCAACAGTCCAATGAGATAATGCGCGCTCGTTCGAGCCGCGCACAGAAGTTAATCAACCTGGAGGCAAAAGATGAAGCGAACCATTGTTAGCTTTGCTTGTGCGCTAATCGCGCCTTTGGCGTTTGCGCAAACAAGCACGACAACCACCGAAACAACCAGCACGAGTCCCACTACGGGCACCGGTACCAGCACGACCGAGACGACGAACACCTATACCTCGGGCACAGTGACCACCTATACGCCCGGCAAGACCATCGTCGTCCGAAGCAGCGAAGGACCGGTGACCTTTGCCCTCGGCACGGCCGCGAACATCGTGGATGCGACTGGCAAGGTCGTGACGGCTCCGCTGAGGGCCGGCCAAAAAGTGCGCGTGTATTACACGGGCACGGGTGGCAACCGCGTGGTTGAGCGCGTTATCATCGAAGAGTAACAGCTGCTAAGACGATCACGCACTTCAAAGCCGCGGGATTCGAGGCGAATCCTGCGGCTTTTCCATGCATTGCGAGGCGTGATCGAGGCATCCGAAAGGAACACACAGGGCGAAACAGCAGCGGAGGCCAATTAACGAAAGAGAACACATGAGACGAATAATCATCATTCTTGCCTGCGCATTCGTTGCGCCTTTAGCGCTCGCGCAAACAAGAACGAGCAAGACCGGACAAACGACGACCACGCAACCAGCGACCACGGAAATGACCACCGGAGCAGTTGCAGTTGGGACGGTGACCGCATTCACCCCTGGCCAGGTAACCACTACGGCACCCTCGCCGATCGTGGTGCAATCTTCGCCCAATGTTAAGCCGATGTCGTATGTGCTCGCAAAGAAGGTCCGCTATGTGGACAAGGATGGCAGAGCAATCAACCCGACCCTGATCCGCCCGGGTACACGTGTGCATCTTGATTTTGATCGCAAAGGCGCGGTCAAGCGCGTCATGGTCGTTGAGAGAGAATAGGAATCTTAATTCGCAAACTCAAAGCCGCAGGTTCGGATTACCCTGCGGCTTTTGCTTTTAGACGCACCTGTAACCATTTGAAGTCGCAGCCAAGACGCGGTTCCTTTGGCATTTGTTGGACCTTTCCACATTGGCAAATCTTGCGACTGCATTGACCGTCCTCACTGCTGTCGCTTTCGGAGTGATCGAAATGCGGCGGTCCCGTCGCGAGCGCGAGGAACGGGCCGCCTTCTCCGCAGTCCAGGCAATTCTAACCTCGGAGTGGATGAAATCGATGATCGTCGTGCATAGCATTCCGGACGGCTCCACCGCGTCGGCGATCGAAGGGGATGCGCGCGTCCTGGACGCCGCTCACTCGGTCGGTGTGATTCTGGAGGGGGTCGGCTATTCTGTGTATGCCCGAATTGTTCCGTTACGCGTCGTAGCGGATCTTATGGGCGGCACGGTTCGTCTCGCCTGGCGCAAGCTGCAAGCGTATGTGGAAGAAGAACGGCGACGCAGCGGTTCACAGAAGACCTTTGAGTGGTTCCAATGGCTAGCGACGCAATTGGAGCGACATTCGCCAGGAGAAACCACCCTCGAAAAAGGCGCCCAGGATGCCTATCGAGATTGGAGGCCCTGAAGCTCCTGCGGATAGCTTCTTCTAAGGAACCCGTCCATTTGCGTTTCAAACGCAAATCGGAGAACGTTCCCCGATGCCCTTTGACCTGAAAGAGATTGTCGCCGCGCGTCTGGGCGAAAATTATCAACTGCACGAGCGGCATGTGAACCGGACGCTGGTCGCAGCGCAACGGGTCATCGGTTTCGACAAAGTGTACGCGCGGGCCGAGGGCGCCTACCTCTATGATATGGATAATCAGCCATATCTCGATTTCCTCAGCGGCTATAGCGTCTTCAATATCGGACGCAGCCATCCAGTGGTGAAACAGGCGATCCGCGACGTGCTCGACCTTGATCTGCCGAACATGGTGCAGATGGATTGCTCGTTGCTGAGCGGTTTGCTCGCGGAGGCGCTTGTCAAACGCACCCCGCCGCATTTGGACACCGTTTTCTTCTGCAATTCTGGAACAGAGGCGATGGAAGGTGCAGTCAAATTTGCCCGCGCGGCAAGCGAGCGAAAACGCGTCATCTCACTCGAGAGCGCGTTTCATGGCCTAACGATCGGGGCACTCTCGCTCATGGGCTGCGAAAGTTTCACGGAAGGTTTTGGGCCGCTTATGGAGGGCTTCGATGCCCGCGTGCCACTTGACGATATCGAAGCGTTAGATCGACAACTTCGATCGCGCGACGTGGCCGGCCTCGTCATTGAGACGGTGCAGGGCAAAGGCTGCAAGACCTCAAGCACAGACTTTTTCATTCGCGCGCAGGAGCTTTGCCGAAAATATGGCACGCTGCTGATTTCCGACGAAGTGCAGACCGGCCTTGGCCGCACGGGCAAAATGTTTGGCTTTCAGCATTGGGGCCTGGAGCCGGATGTCATCACGCTGGCCAAGACATTGAGCGGCGGCTATGTGCCATGCGGCGCGATTGTCACTCGCCGGGAAATTTACCAGAAAACATTCTCCCGGATGGACCGGTGTGTCGTTCACTCAACCACGTTCGGCCGCAACAATCTCGCCATGGCGTGCGGACTCGCGGCGCTCGAAGTCCTCGATCAGGAAAATCTGGTCGAGCGAGCGGCGAAAATGGGCGCGCTGTTGATGGAGAAGATCGACAGCCTGCGATCCAAACATTCGTTCATCAAAGAAGCGCGCGGCAAAGGCCTAATGATCGGGATCGAGTTTCACGAACCAGGCGAGCTGAAGCTGAAAATGGCGTGGAAACTTCTGCA
>DASQXY010000155.1:0-3202 GCA_035639455.1 Chthoniobacterales bacterium
CGCTGACTCTCACCTGACACTGGTTTGTCCTCCTCCCGCTCAAGTAGAGCGTCCAGGTGAGCGACACGTGAATTCACGCTCAGCGAATGAGCCAGAGATTGCACGGGATCACGTCAGTGAGCCAGGCCAGGTTGTTTGGAAGCTCAGGTGAGGGAACGGCCGGGACGACTAGCAGATCGGCCGCGACTGAGTGGACGAAATCAGCGGCGGCAAAACCGGTATTGCCACGCAGACAGCGCACTTCGATTGGCACGTCTGTAACGCCCGCTCCGAGAACGAACTGCTCAAGCGCGAGTTCTTGGTCCTCAAAACTGGGCGAAGCCCGCTTGTTGTCTGCTTGCGGTATGGCCGCTCGTGCCTGGTCAAAAGTCGTGACGACGCGAATGACGTAAAGCTGCTCGCATCGTTCTGCGCGGGCGAGTTGGAGCGTTTGCGCAAATGCATATGGTGCATGCTGCGAATGGGTTCGCAGGAAAACGATGCGCCGAAGTGGCTTCGGGTCGCGGTCAGGCTTTGTGAAAAGGAAAACTGAACAACCGGCTTCGCGTACCAGCCGGCGGGCCACGTTGCCGAGAAACGGATGTAACACGAGCTCTTTTTCCAGCGCACCAGCGACGACAAGATCGATATCATGTTTTGCAATTAGCTGTGAAATTACGTCGGCCGGATCGCCTTCACCGTACAGAATGGTCGAGTCCGCTGGCAGGTCCAACTGGGCGAGCGCCTCGCTAAATTTGCGTGTGCTTTCCTGGCTCCGTTGGCCAACATGGATCAGGCTCAACTTGGAACCGAGCCGGTCGCGAACGCGTTTTGCTTCAGCCAGCACAGCTTCGAACCGCGGCGAGAACGTGCTCGCGACGGCGATATTCTTATAAGGCGGCGGAGCAATCGACATTAAATGCCGATCAATGTCGGGTGGGAATGTCTTTCGGCAAACAGCTGACTGTTCCCCGCAGAACGGACCCGTCCCGCGGTGTGTTTGATGTTTGAGTTCTGATGTTTGATTTTGCGCGAATGCGACGCGCCATTTATCCAGGCAGCTTTGATCCGGTTACCAATGGACATCTTGATGTAATCGAGCGGGCACGAAAGCTGTTCGACGAGATCATCGTGGCCGTCGCCTATAACGAGGAGAAAAGGGCGCTTTTTTCCCTCGAGCAGCGTTTGCAGCTGCTGAATGAATCAATCGGCAAGATGGAGAAGGTACGGATCGCGCAGTTCGATGGATTGCTGGTCGACTTTGCCGTTGCACAAAAGGCGACCGCGCTGATTCGCGGACTGCGCGCAGTCTCCGATTTCGAATTCGAGTTTCAAATGGCGTTGATGAATCGAAAACTGGAGGCCGCGGTGGAGACGATCTTTTTGATGCCGAAGGAGGAATACAGCTATCTGAGCTCGCGCATTATCAAGGAGATCGCGCGGTTAGGCGGGGATGTGTCCAGCTTCGTTCCGCCGACAGTGGTGAGGGCTTTGCGCAGAAAATTTGGCAAATGAAAGTTCATCTGAAACAAATTCCCGCCGAGGGGCTGCATCTCGAAGGAGAAGAGGAATGCCCGATTATCGAATTTGAAGCGGAGGAAATTCATTGTGTTGGCCCGCTTTCGTATAACATCGACATCGGCGTTTCCGGGGGTGCATTGTGGGCGACCGGATCGCTTCGGCAGAGGGTGGAATTGTGCTGCGTGGCTTGTCTGGAAAAATTCGTGCACGACCTCAGCGTGCCGGCGTTCGCGATGCGAACTGAATTGCACGGCCCCGAAACTGTCGATCTCGCGCCGTTCATGCGCGAGGACCTGTTGCTGAATCTGCCGGCACATCCGCGTTGCGATCGGGACGGCGGACGGGTTTGCAAAGCGGCGCAATCAACACCTAGCACTCAGGACACGAAACGGAAATCCGACTGGAGTGAGTTGGATAAGCTCAAGATTAGCAAACGTTAATTCGTCGATCCAAGAGGCGTTATATCGAATCGCGAATCACGAATTGTCATTCACGATTCACGTTGTTTTTTTATCACGCTGTGCTTTCGTTCGCGGCTCACCATGGGTGTCCCAAAACGTAAGACCTCGAAGATGCGGCTGCGTTCGCGCAAAGCGGCGAACCGATGGCACGCGCCGCGGTTAAGCAAGTGTCCGCAGTGCGGCAGCACGGTCGCCGGGCACACGGTTTGTCCATCCTGCGGGTATTATCGCGGCCGTCAGGTGCTGACTTTGGAAGGAAAGTAACTGTGTAGTGGCCGCTACCTTCGGCGGCATGTTCGTAGGTAAGAAGGTGAAGCGAGTGTCGCCGAGTGCCGCGTGCGTCGGCACTTTCGCTTTGCATTCGCCGGGCAAAGTTCGCAAAGTCTTTCCCCGATGAAAATCGCCTTGGACGCGATGGGGGGCGATTTTGGTCCCCCGAACCTCGTGGCGGGGGCCGTAATGGCATTACAGGAATATCGGCGCATTGATCGACTCTATCTCGTTGGCGACGCTCCGAAAATCGAGCTCGAACTTCGCAAGCATCAATGCAGTGACCCAAGGCTTGAAATTGTGCACTCAACTCAGGTGGTCGAAATGACTGATCGCGCCTGGTCGGCGGTGCGTCGGAAAAGAGATTCGTCCATCAGCCGCGCAGTCGACCTGGTGAAATACGGCGAGGCGGACGCAATTGTCAGCGCCGGTCACACCGGTGCGGCGGTGGCGGCCAGTATCGTAAAGCTGCGCATGCTGGAGGGAATCGACCGCCCTGGAATCGCGGCCGTTCTGCCCACGCAATACAACGTGTTCGTGTTAATCGATGCTGGCGCGAACATCGACGCGCGTCCCGAGCATCTGTTGCAATATGCCATTATGGGTTCGGTCTATTCTAATCACGTCCTCGGTTACAAACGGCCGTCGGTCGGCCTCATCTCACTCGGCGAGGAAGACGTCAAAGGCACTGAGCTGACCAAAGAAGCGTTTAAGATGATGAAGCGAAGCTCGTTCAATTTTCGCGGTAACATCGAAGGTCGCCACCTGTTCGAAGACCCGGTCGAGGTGGTGGTATGTGACGGCTTTGTCGGCAACGTGATTCTGAAAACGTCTGAGTCGATTGCCGTCGCCATTTTCAAATGGCTCAGAGACGAGCTGATGCAATCGCGCCGCCGGATGGCCGGCGCTTACCTGGCGAAAGATGCGTTTCACACAATCAAGAAAAAGACGAATTACGAGGAGTATGGCGG
>DASQXY010000156.1:0-4451 GCA_035639455.1 Chthoniobacterales bacterium
ATCGAGCGGCGGAAACTGTTCAATCGTCGGTTCCACTGCCAAAGGGGAGCGCGCCCATCTGCGAATTGGACTGGTCTGTTATTTCCCGCTCCGCTTCGATGACATCGGCGTCACCGGAATCGATTCCAATCCCGTGCGGGGTTTTGGTCTGCCGCGCGCATCGACGTCGCTTCCGGTGTAGTAAGTGCGCGATTGCGTCGCGCGCGGTGCGATGCCATCGAATGCCTCCGTGTAGGTGGCTTGGGCGCCGGTGACGCGATTAAACTCGGCGAGTGAAGAATCGTAGCCGAAGAGTGCTTGCAGGCGGGTCGATTCGGCCTGGGTCAGTTGCACCTGGGCATTGAGAACGTCCAACTGCGTGCCAGCACCCGCATCGAGACGTGCCTTCGCCAGGCGTAATGCCTCCTGTGCTTGTTCGACCGTCTTTTCCGTTGCCTGAATTAGTTCGCGGTTCTGCTGCAGGTTCGAGTAAGCCTGCTGGACTTCGAGTTCAACCTGGCGCACATCGTCGTCGTAAGTGATCTCCGCTTCGGACAGAAGCGCACGTTGCTGTTTGTAGCTGCCGTAAGTCGCGCCGCTATCCCAGATTGCCCAGCTACCCTGCAGGCCGAAAAGCCAGCCCTTGGAAGCGTCTTCAAAACTGGTCGTGGTCGGTGAACTGAAGATCTCATAGCCGCCGACGGCGCCAAAATTGGGCAAAAAACCGCCGAGCGCCACATGGACTTGTTCAATTTGGTTCAGGACGGCGGCGCGTTGGCGCTTGAGCAATGGCCGGCGCTGTTTGCCGAGTTCGATCGCGTCCGTCAGCCCGAGCGGCTGTGCGATGTATTGCATCTCGCCTTCTACTTCCAGCGGCGGGTTTTCTCCGCGTCGCGGATTAAAGTCGAGCCCGAGCGTCTTAGCAAGCTGCAATTGCGAGATGCGGTAATTGTTTCGGGCCGCAATCAAATTCGGAATCTGGTTCGATAAGGCAACCTGCGCTTGCAAAACGTTGAAGCGCGGCACTGTCCCGGCCTCGAATCGGTTTTGCTGGTCCTTGAGTTGACTCTCGAGCAGGCGCACAGATTCCTCCTGCACATCGATGAGTGCCTTGTTCAATATGATCTGATAAAATTGTGTCTTAGTCGTGGCGATCACTTGATCGACGATGTCGCGGAACGCGAAGTAAGCGTTGTCGCGCTGGAAAAATGTGCCGCGGATCGAACGAAACGTGCTGTAGTTAAAAACCAGTTGCGTGCCGGTGATGCGGATCGCGTAAGAGGTATCGGTCAGCGACGCACTGCTCGGTGTGGGGCTCGGCGCTGCGGCGCTACCGCTGACAATACCGGGAGTGGCACCTGGCGTCGTCCCGGTGGTTGTGCCGCTTGAGAATCCGGTCCTGTTTAACCCCGGAGAGGTCCACTGCAATTGCGCTTGCGGCGCGACACGCGGCAGCGCCTCCGCGCCAATCTGCAGAATTACGCCTTTGCTTCGTTCGATCTCCTGCTTGGCATTGAGAATTGAGGGGTTTTGTTTGAGCGCGGTCAGGATCGCCTGGTCCAAGGTGAATTTCAGCGGATGGGTGTGGGACCCCTGCGTCCGACTCTGGCCCGCGCCGCCGGCGCTGGCGCCATCAAGCGACAACGGGCTCGCTGCGGTGACCCCGATAAATAAGCTGAGGACGCAACAAGTGTTTCGCATAGGATCGGCAGTCGGAGAATTGGATGCGCGAAAATCAGTAGCCGGATTCAAGCGGCCACGCGTTCGCTTTGGCTGATAGCACTGCGGTCGCTGGGAGAACAGTCATTTCGACCGGCAGTAATCGTAAATTTTGCTGTAAATATGAAGCCAGCTCTTTTGTTCGTCCGGTGTCAGATGGCCCATGAGCTTCATTAAATTGCTGACCATCTCTTCGCGAATGCGTCGGACCAAGGCCGAACCCTTTGGCGTGATGCAAACCATCACTTTGCGCCGGTCCTCGCGCGCAACGGACCGGATCACGTAGCCGAGATTCTCGAGTCGCGCCACTAATCCGCTGGCTGCCGCAGTCGTGTGCCCCATCTTCTGCGCAATCGCCGACATCGTGAGCACCTCTTTTTGATCGAGATAGGCGAGCAGGAAGAATTGCGGGAACGAAACATTACCCGGCGCTAGCTCCTTACACAGATGCAGCACGAAGCAACGCTGCATCTCTAACACGATGTGCGAGAGCCGCTCCGCGTCCGCGCGAATCTGCGCATTTTCCTCGCGTGCGCGTGGACTAGAGACCAACGTGTTCAAAGCGCGTACACGGTAAAATGCGGCGCTAACCTGGTCAACCGGCTGCGCTCCCGTATCCGACTCATTCCCAAATCTCTACGTCAACTGTGTCCCCTTTTGCAACGATTGCACCAACCTTCAGCCGCAGAAGCGCGTTTGACTGGCTCAAGCCAAATAAGGCGTGCGACTCCTGGCGGCCGACCGGCGCGAAGTTGCCGTGGTCGAGTTTGCCCCGCACGTAGTTGACCCGGTTACCCTCATTCGCAAGATCGACAGTAAGCCTCGCCTGGGCCGTTGGCAGTTCTAGATCGGCCGCGCCCATCAGTTTCAGGATCGCCGGCCTAACGAACTTTAGGAACGTGACAAACGCCGAGACCGGATTGCCCGGGAGACCGAAGACCAGACAATTCCCAAGCTGCCCGAACAAAAAAGGCTTCCCCGGCTTAATTGCCACCCGCCAGATGTCGATCTTCGCGCCGAGATCACGCAACGTTTGCTGCACGAGATCGTGTTCACCGACCGACACGCCACCGCTCACGATCAGGACGTGATATTTACCCGCGGCTGCAAATGCGTTGCGCAACGATGTCGTGTCGTCGGGACAATGCTGTGCGGCTATTGGCCGCGCACCAGAACGTTGCAGCAGCGCTCCGAGTAATAACGAGTTGCTTTCGTAAATCTGCCCTGGTTGGAGCTTGTTCCCCGGGCTTGCCAATTCATCGCCGGTCGCGACGATCGCCGCCTGAACTTCACCGCCGACGACGATCTCGGCCACGCCTTGTGAGGCTAGTAAACCCACGGTGACCGCGCGAACGCGTTCGCCAACGCTCACGATTCTCTGCCCTTCAACGAGATCGCAGCCGCGCGGCCGGACGAATTCGCCAGACGCGACATTGACGTTGACAACCACATCGTTGCCGGCAGGCGTCGCGTCCTCCTGCATTACCACGGCATCCGCGCCTTCGGGCAAGGGCGCTCCGGTGAAAATACGGACCGCTTCGCCCGCCGCTACGCGAAGATGTCGATCAACGCCCGCTGGTTGCTCGCCTATAACACGCAACCGCCCCGCAGGCCCGCAGTCGCTCGCCTTGACCGCATAGCCGTCCATTGCAGAATTGTCGAACGGCGGCAGCGGCAAGCGCGCGAAGTGATTTTCCGCAGAGAAACAGTCGAGCGCTCGTAAGATCGACGATCGGCGCGCTGGTAATGGTCGAACGCTCTCGAGAATCTTCGCCCTCGCCTCTTCCTCGGTAATCATGCCAAACTGTAGCGGAGATCACTAATCGTCGCATCGATTCGGCCATCACGAGATGGCCGCGACAAAGTGCGAACAGACAATTGGCAATCAATAATTCCGCGGCATATTCTCCGCCCGAGCTTTTGGTGAGGTGGCTGAGTGGTTGAAAGCAGAGCTTTGCTAAAGCTCCGTGCCCCTAAAAGGGCACCGAGGGTTCGAATCCCTCCCTCACCGCCAGCTATTCTGCGGTGTTGCTAACAGGCGGTGTGCTGATGTTCCGCGACGTACTGCTGCGGCGGCCCTGCTTGTGCGGCGTTAGCTCACAGCCACGTTGTTGCCGACGACGCGCTGCATCGCCGCTTCGAGCTGCTCGAGGTTCACTGGTTTAGTCAAATGCTCGGCGAACCCAGCCTGCATACTTTTCTCGATGTCACCGTTGGTGCCGAAGCCGCTAATCGCGATGCCAGGGATGCCGCAGATGGCACGCAACTGCATCATCAAGTCCGTGCCGGTGCCGTCCGGCAGCGCGAGATCGCTAATCACAAGATCGAACTGGTTGCGAACCGCGGCTTCGAGCGCAGAACGCACATTATGCGCCGCAGCTACGAGGTGACCGCGGCGGACGAGCAATTTCTCGAGCGCGGTACAGGTATCATGGTGGTCGTCGACGAGCAAAATGCGGAGAGCATGGGACGCGACCGGCGCTGCCACCGTGGCAGCGGGACGCTGCTGCGGCGGCACTGTGTTAAGGGTCAGCAAAAACGTGGTGCCTTGGTCTCTACCGGCGCTGCGTGCGACGAGCGTGCCACCATGCGCCTGGGCCAGCGATTTAGAAATAGCTAGCCCCAGTCCGAGGCCGCCGAAGCGCCGCCGTGATGTTAGCTCGCCTTGTTGAAACGGATCGAAGACCCGGTCAATGATCTCCGGATCAATGCCGATGCCGGTATCGCGAATGCTGATGCTAAGCGTTTGCGGC
>DASQXY010000157.1:0-3807 GCA_035639455.1 Chthoniobacterales bacterium
TGCGCAGTTAGTTGGCCAGGCGGAGTTGATCTTTCAAGGCACGGTCACCGATGTGAAATCGATGTGGGTTGGCCAAAGCGCCGAGCGTCACATTGAAACCTCCGTTACATTCAAGGTTGAAGACGCGCTCAAAGGAAATCCCGGCGCCAGCTATACGATTTCGCTGCTTGGGGGCACGGTAGACGGGCAAACGCTGGAGGTGACCGACACACCTAAGTTCAAGGTCGGTGATCGCGACATTCTTTTCGTCGAACACAATGGCGAGCAATTTGTGCCTTTGGTTGGTATTGGGTTCGGGCGTTTCCGCGTTCAGCATGACGCTGGAAGCGGTCGCGTGTTCGTGAGCACGGGTGAAGGGGAACCGCTCGGGGATGTGACAAAGCTCGGCCATGCCAAACAAACCGCGACCAGCGCGACCGCGCTTTCGCCCGAGCAGTTCAAATCGGCCATTAAGGTGCAGCTGGGCGGACCGGCAAAGTAGTTACAGTACGGCCGGCGTCGCTTCGGCAGTCGCCGGGCTTCTTCAGCACCACCTGTAAGCGCGCGAGTGTTGGAATGCGCAGCTGACGCGTTGCTGCCCGGGCGAGCCGGTGTTACTGATTTTCGTGGCCCGCAAAATTGCTTTTGCTCTGTCGTCGGTCGTGCTTATCGCGAGCGGACCGGCTTTCGCGCAGATGTATGAAGGCCGCGAGCTGGTCCATGCCACGATCATTGCCGACACAAACGCCGTTGTTCCCGGGAAAGCGTTTAGCGCCGGTTTACTCCTGCGCATGGCACCGCATTGGCACACTTACTGGAAATTTGCCGGCGACGCCGGTCTGCCGACCGAGATCCAATGGAAACTTCCGCCAGGGTGGCGAGTCAGCCCGATTCAGTGGCCGATTCCATTGAAGACAACTGATCCCGGTGACATCCAGACCTATGGATACGAGAATGAGGTCCTGCTCACTCAGCAAATCACGCCGCCGACTAAGATCGACACTGAGCGAGTAAAACTCGCGGCCGATGCCAGTTGGCTGGTTTGTGAGAGGATTTGCATTCCGGGCAGCGCCAGTTTGCAGCTGGAGCTGCCGGTTGCGACAACGAATCAGTCGGCGAATGGCGAACTGTTTGCGCGCTACCGCCGTTTGCTTCCGCAAAGTTGGCCCAGCGCAAAAATCGCGAAGGCAAACTGGAACCGGACAGGTTCCGATCTGCGGCTGACGATTACGAGCGCCACTCTGGCAAGCTATCCAGCAGTCGATTTCTTCCCAGTGCCGCCGCCCGACGTCGTCATCGGCCATCCCTCGATTGAGTCTCGCGGGGGCGAGGAAATCGTCTTTCGAATTCCACTCGAATCTCCGACCAGAAATTTATCCGCCATCGATGGCCTTGTCGTTTTTGCTCGGCAAGCCAACAGCAATGAGCGCGCGGCATGGGAACTCGCGGCGCCCGCTGCGCCCGCAGCACCCACGGGGGCGCCAACGCGCGGGCTCGCTACTTTTCTTCTGTTCGGTTTTCTTGGTGGTTTGATTTTGAACCTGATGCCGTGCGTTCTGCCGGTCATTTCGCTTAAGATCTTCGGGTTTATCAAGCACGCCGGCCAGGATCGACGTCAGATTTTGCGCAGCGGACTCGCATTTATTGTCGGCATCTTCGTTTGGTTCATTGGGCTTGCGGTTCTGCTTATTGCGCTGAAAGCAGCCGGCCATCAGATCACCTGGGCCGCGCAGTTCACGAATCCCTATTTCGTCTTGCTGCTTGCGATTATCGTGTTGGTGTTCGCGTTGAATTTGTTCGGCGTGTTCGAGATCACGCTGCCACAGACGCTGATGCATCGAATGCTCGGCTCGGCTTCGCGCGAAGGCGACGCCGGGGCGTTCTTTCAGGGGGTGTTCGCGACCGCGCTGGCGACGCCGTGCACCGCGCCCTTTCTTGGCACCGCGCTGGGTTTCGCATTCACCCAATCACCCATTGTCATCTTGTTGATCTTCGTCGCGATAGCTGCCGGCATGAGCGCGCCCTACCTGGTGCTGAGCGCGCAGCCCGCGTGGCTCCGCTTTGTACCGAAACCCGGCCTATGGATGGTCCATGTAAAACAGGTCATGGGTTTCCTGCTGCTGGCGACCTTGCTATTTCTCCTTTATGTCCTCGGCGCACAACGCGGCGTGGACGGCCTGATTTGGGCGAGCTGTTTTTTGCTCCTCGTCAGCGTCGCCTGCTGGATGAAAGGCGTCTTTGTTGTGCCAACAGCTTCAACTCGATCCCGGATAATCGCATTCGCGCTCATGCTCATGCTCGTGCTCGGCAGCGGAATCTATTTCGTCGGCGAAAAATTCCGCATGGCGCAAGCTGCCCTCGCTCCCAGCAGCATTCAGGCGCGGGTGGATGCCGAGCTTGCGCAAGGTCACCCGGTGTTTGTCGATTTCACCGCCGCCTGGTGTCTCACCTGTAAGTTCAACGAGAAAAACGTGCTGAACAGCGCCCAAGTCCGTGATGCGTTCGCCCAGCGCGGTGTGACGAGAATTGTCGCTGATTGGACGACCGGTGATCCGGAGATCACAAAATTACTGCAACAATTTGGCCGTCCGGGTGTCCCACTTTACGTGCTTTACCCGAGCAAATCCGCGGAGCCGATTGTCTTCCCGGAATTGTTGACCAAGAGTATTGTCCTGGAAAAGCTGAAAACTGTTCCAACCGTTATCGCTTCAAAATGACTATGAAAACAAAATTCATCCTTGGCATTGTTGGTTCACTCATCGCGAGCAGCGTATTCGCGCTCGATCCGCCGCCAGTCGGCAGTAGCGCGCCGGATTTTTCGCTAGCCGATGCGATAGGACAGACCCATTCGCTTTCGCAATACAAAGGCAAATACGTCGTGCTCGAATGGTTTAACCCCGAGTGCCCGTTTGTGAAAAAGCATTACGGCACCGGGAACATGCAAAAGCTGCAACAGGAATACACAGCTAAAGGTGTCGTTTGGCTGACGCTTAATTCGAATGCGCCCGGGACCGAGGGCAACATTACTGCCGAGCAAGCCGAGAAGATCGCGAAAGCTTGGAACGCGCATCACACCGCGCTGCTGCTCGACCCGGACGGGAAGGCCGGCCGCGCCTACGGCGCCAAGAACACGCCCAACATGGTGGTCATCGATCCTGCCGGCAAAATCGTTTACGAAGGTGCGATCGATAGTAAGCCTACCCCGAATCCCGCCGACATTCCGAATTCCACCAATTACGTCAAGGCTGCTTTGGACGAATCGCTTGCCGGCAAACCGGTAAGTCAACCCACGACCAAGCCCTATGGTTGCTCGGTCAAATACAAGTCGTCGTAGCACGCGAAAGGTGGATCGCGACCTCCAGGCGCGATGCTAACAAGTCGCGGCGCACCCGGCATTAATTAACATCGCCCGCGGCCGCCTTCGTCGAAGGCTATGGCGAGCCAGGGAGCGGCCGATCTACCCTGCCGCGCTTTCGATGAGTGCGGCCAAATCCACGTTCGCCAATCGGCAATCCTCAATCTAGAATCTGCAATTGCCCTCGTCCCCGTAGTTCAACGGATAGAACGGAGGTTTCCTAAACCTTAAATGTGGGTTCGATTCCCGCCGGGGATAGTTAGCGTGATCCCGCGCGACTGAGACTCTTCGGGAGTGTGTGATGACGTGCACTTCGATTGATTCGCGAACTCCCGTTCGCTCACCCCTGACGGGGCTTCGTCCATGTCGCACGACTCCCGTCGGCTCCATTCCCGCCGGGGATAGTTTATGTGATTTCGCGCGACTGAGACTCGTCGGAAACCGGCAATACGCGCACTTCGATTGATTCGCGA
>DASQXY010000158.1:0-2630 GCA_035639455.1 Chthoniobacterales bacterium
CGGCGCGCACCATGGGGCGACGCCCTTCGACACAGCGAAAGACAGCATTTCCCAGATGTTGCTCCGAGCCGGCTGAGTGGAGAAACCACGCGTCATTCGTCATGTTGACGAGCAGGTTTGCGCCCCGAAGAACGAAACGGCGGGTCAATTCGCCGATTGTGTCCTCAAAGCAGATGAGGGGAGCGACGGCGACGTTTGATTTGGTTAAGCGAAAAACAGTGAACTCGCGGCCAACTTCGAAGTCGGCCGGCACCCAGCGACTGGCGATCGCGGCGAAGAGTGGAAAGGAGTGGCGTAATGGAACGTACTCGCCAAACGGGACAAGGTGCAGTTTGCGATAAATTTGCATTGCATGACCACCGGCTCCGACAAGCAAGGCAGCGTTGTAATCATGTCGATCTTCGCTGTCGAGGCTACCGAGTAACAAGTCGGCGCGACTCGAAGTGGCGAAATCGATCACGAATCGATGACTCAGAGTGGTCTGGTCGCGCGCCAGGTCCGGCACTGAGCTCTCCGGCCAAACAATCAGATCGGCTGGCGGGTTCGCCCGCAAGGCAACCACGCTATAGTTGGCCAGCCGCTCGAAAATCATCCGGGTAAATTGTGGGTCGAACTTTTGCAGTTGCGGAACATTGGCCTGCACCGCCGCGACCCGCAGCGGTGTGGCGCGAGCTGGAAATTGGATCCTGTGCAAGCCGAAGGCGAACAGACCCACCAGCGCGAGCATCGTCAGCGTCAGGTCGAAGTGCGGTCGCATTTGGCGCGTCCGTGTTTCGTGGACGAGCCGGAGCGCTGTCGTCACCGCGATCATGTTCGCGAACGCGATTAGAAAGGAGAGGCCGGCGACACCCGTAAATTCTGCAATCTGAATCATGGGCCAGTTGGCAGAGAGCGCGACACCCAGCCCGTCCCAGCCGAATCCACTAAACAGCCAACCGCGCACCCATTCGTGCGCGACCCACGCGCAAGCTGCAACAAACGCGACGAGCAAATTTTTTCCGGAGCTAAGGAATTGGTTCGGTGCAATTAAGCCGACGAACCACGCCCAGAATGCGAAGTGCATTCCGAGATAGATGGACAACAAAAACGACAGGCCCCGCAGGAAGAAACTCTCGTACAACGCGCCGAGCGAAGCGAGCCAACTCAACGCGCTGGTGAAGAAGGTGACTCCGGCAACATAGCCGAGCAGCAAATTACGTAGCCAACGGCGCTTTGAATTCGCGCCGGAAAACCAAACTGCGCTGATCAGCGGCGTGAGCGCGATCCAGCAGAGCCAGCTCACGTTGAACGGCGGAAAACACGCCGTGCAAAGCAACCCGCTCAGAATCGCAGCGAGCCACGGCCATACGCGCGCGGCGTTGCTCGCAAATTCGCGCACGTTGATTTGCCGTCGGCTGCGACTTAGCCGCGCCGTCGCCGTCGTCGTTGCTGTTCACGTCGGCGCCCGGGCTGGATCGCATCGCGCAAATCGTGGGCGTAGGACGCGTTAACGCGAAAGGTCGCTTTCTCCACGTCTTCCATCGTGCGGATGTTCACCTTGTCGGAAAGGACGTAGCCGAGCGAAATGAGGCCGTTCAGTTCATCAATAAACTCGGCCGGTTCCATTTCACCGATCCGTTCGACCAGCAGCTTGCCGTAAACCGGCGCACCGGATAGTCCCATTGTTTTCAGGATCGAGATCTCGCCTCCAGTCAAATTGATCTCCCGATGCATGCGTGTGAAGTGTTGCCAAGAAACTGTCTCTGTCGAGCAGCTTATTTTTCCAGACGCGCGTGGGCATCCATCTGTAGCCAATTCCATATGGCATCCAGCTGCTTTTCAGCTGCCGTTTTGATTTTGTCGAGTTCGGCGGCAGTGGACCTGCGTTTACCCGGTCGGCGCTGCGCGAACAGGTAGTACTTAATCTTGGGCTCGGTCCCGGAACCGCGCACCGCAATTCGCGCGCCGTCCGCCAATTCGAAGATCGACATCTTCTGTTTCGGAATCTCGTCACCTTCCACGTCGCGGATCGTGTCGGTCTCAAAATTCCGGATGCTTGTCAGCTTTGTGCCGAGTATCTCGCGCGGCGGCGACATCGCGTACGACTCGAGCAAGTGCTCGATTTTGTTCGCGCCTTCCGCACCTTCAAAATAGAGCGACCCATTTTTCTCAGCGAAATAGCCAAAGGTCGCGAAGATTTCGTCGAGCAACTGATCGACGGTCTGGCCGCGCGATTTCGCATATGCTGCCATCTCGCAGAACATGAGCGCGCCCGCATTCGCGTCCTTGTCGCGCACAAAATCCGCGCCGCTGTAGCCATAGCTCTCTTCACTGCCAAAAACGTAGAAGGATGAATGCTTCAGCCGCGCGGCGCGCGATTCCGCTTCCGGCATCTGGCGGTATTTTTTCCGGATTTCTTTCGGTAAGGCGCGCTCGTATTTCTCGAGTTTGGCCGCGAAGTATTTGAATCCGGTGAGCGTCTCCACGCAGCGCACGCCGTAGTGTTCGGCAATCACTTTCTGGAGGTCTGTTGTGACAAACGTCTTGATGATCACCGCGCGCGCGGCGTTCTCGTTGGTCAGAATGCCGACGTCGAAGAACTTTTTGATCCGGTAATACGCAAGAAGTGAGCCGATTTGGTTACCGCTGAT
>DASQXY010000159.1:0-3650 GCA_035639455.1 Chthoniobacterales bacterium
CCTCTGGTTCCTGCTAGGTGTGGCGGCGCGGACGAAGATGTATTTTCGCGGTCGCGCCCAAGGTTCGCGGATCGGCTTCACGGCTGCCGGCGTGTTCGCCGGCGCAGGGATTGCCATGCTGGCCCTTTCCCGCAGAAAAGTGTAGAGGCGGCTGTCTCCAGCCGCAAGTCTTTTGACCCGCGCGTGAGGACACGCGCCTCTACACACTCGCGCTTACCCGCGATTACTCGCCCATTGCGGCGCGAAGTTCTTCGTGCGCTTTGCGCATGTCTTCGTGCGCCTTCTTCAGGTCGTCGAGTTTCTTCTGCTGTTCAGGCGTGAGCAGCGGACGAATCTGCGACATGGCCTGATCGAGGACGGCGTGGGCCTTTTGCATCGCTTCGCGGTGAATCGCCGCAATTTGCGGCCGTGTTTGATCAACAATCGGCTCGACTTTGGCCTGTTGCTCGGGCGTGAGCTTCAACACTTTCGCGATGTGCTCCACTCCGAACCCATGTCCGCGCCAGCCGCCGTGATCGCCAGGGTCCGCGCCTGGCCCAATCTCGGCGAAGGCAATTACCAAACCGCCGAGCACCAATGCCACGACGGCCGTGAGTAGAAGTAAGTTTCGTTTCATTGTTTGTTCCTGTTGTTTTTCTTTGTTTCGACGCCCCAAAGCGCGCCATTCAAGAGCTGACGACCGGTTCAGCGCACGTGTGGTTACATTTTTCTTCGCCAGCGCGTGGAGAAAATTCGTAACCGCGGCGCGCGCGGCGCGGTCATACTTGTTAGTGTGGATGCGGCAACAACGACATGGATGAACCTGACGCACGCGCGCTCGTGGCAGCGGCGCTTGCGCACGATGACAGTGCGGCTCGCGAGCTTGTCCGCAGGCTGTATCCACTCGTGGCCAAGCTCGTGCGCGCCCACCGGCCGCGCCGCACCAGTGAGGAGGACCTCACGCAAGTGATTTTCATCAAAGTTTTCCAAAAGCTGCCCCAGTTTTCCCGCGAAGTGCCGCTCGAACACTGGGTGTCGCGCATCGCCATCAACACCTGCCTGAATCAAATCGCCGCAGAAAAAGCGCGACCCGAATTACGCCGGGCCGACCTGAGCAAAGAAGAAGATGCCTTGGTGGAAAGCTTGGCCACATCGACCGACGAGCTCGCGCCGGACAAACGCCTCGCTGCGCGCCAATTGGTTGAACACCTGCTCGATTTGCTCGAACCCGCCGAGCGTCTCATGATGGACTTGCTTTATTTGCAGCAGCGCTCGGTCGCAGAAGTGCAAAAGATCACCGGATGGAGCGCCAGCCGAATTAAAGTACGTGCGTTTCGCGCCCGGCAGAAAATGAAAAAGCAGCTCGCCAAAATCTCCGCAAAAGAAAATCGATGAAGCCGTTTTCCCAAAGCTTCGGACCGGCAGGCGATCGCAGTCTCGATCGCCTGTTGCGAGCGGCTGTGCCAGTAAGCGACGGCGCGCCCGAGATGCCGTATGGCTTCGACACGCGCGTGGTTGCGCTCTGGCGCGCGCAGGGCAATGGAGAGCCGAACGGAATCACGCGTCTGATCCGCAGCGTTGCGGTGATCGCGGCGGTGGTTCTGATCACGAGTGCTGCCGGCGCCTACCAGGAACTGGTCCGCAGCGAGCTGAGCAGCGAGCCGCTCACCAACGAGTTCGCAATTGCCGATTCAGCGATTGCGGATGAGGTCTCGCCATGAACCGCGCGTTGAAGTGGAAATTGCTCGGCGGCTTCGTTCTGGTGTTCATCGCAGGCGCCATGGCAGGCGCGTTCGTCGGCGCGTCGCACGCGCGGCATTCCTTCTTTGGTCTGCAGCAGAGGATTATCGGTGAACGGATGCGAGAGCGCTTGCACGCGGAGCTCCAGCTTACTGATGAGCAAATGGCGAAGATATCACCTATCATCGATAAAACCGCTGCGCGGCTTCAGCAGATTCGGTTCAACACGGGCAGGCAGGTGCATGAAATCATTCTCGAAGCGCACCGCGAAATTGCCCCGACGCTTACCAACGAACAACGAGCGAAATTACAGGCGCTCGAATTGCGCCCACCCCATCGGCCTTGGTTTAATCACGGGCGGCGTCCTCCTCCGCCGCCCGCACCCGAGTCCTAAACAGGCGCTACAGCCTCCGCGCAGCTGAAATCCCGAGGATGAAAAAGACGAGGCAAATTACGATGAAGAGGAAGAAGAGAAACTTCGCGATCCCCGCCGCAGCCGTAGCGATGCCGGTGAATCCAAACAACGCGGCAACCAGCGCGATAATCAAAAAGATAAGTGCCCAGCGTAACATGTGATCACCTCCTTAGCTCTTAATCGAAGATCGACATCTTCTCACGTGCTTAAATTGTAAGCCACGGTCCGCGGGCCGTTAGGCGCCTGGTAGAGGGTAGCTACAGCGCACCCGCGATTTCGCACAACAAACCGCGCTGTAGCCATGCCCGTGCGGGTCGTCAGACGCCTCGTAGAGGCGTGACTACAGTTGATTCCTGATCTCGCGCAGCAAACTGGGTCCGCGGTAAACGTAGCCAGTGTAAACTTGCAAAAGCTGCGCACCGGCGGCGAATTTCTCCAGCGCCGAAGCGGCGTCCATGATTCCGCCGCAGCCGATTACCGGAATCGTCGATCTTGCGCGGATGGCGCGCACGAGTTCGGTCGATTTCTCGTGCAACGGCGCTCCACTCAGCCCACCCTCTTGGTTTACTGGCGCGGGAATCGCCGAATGATCAGTCGTCGTGTTCGTCGCGATAATTCCGGCAACTTGGTTTTGCTCACAGACAGCGATCATTTCCGAGAGCTGCGACTCGGACAAATCCGGCGCGATTTTGATCAGGATGGGCTTGCGAATTTCTGCGTTCGCCTGCTGAATTTCGCGCAGCAGGGGCGAAAGCAATTGTCGATCTTGCAACGAGCGCAGGCCTGGCGTGTTCGGTGAGCTGATATTGAGCGCGATGTAATCGGCGAACGGATGCAGCTTGTGAAAGCAGTAAAGATAATCCTGCGTCGCTTCGCCAAGCGGCGTCTCTCGTGACTTACCGATGTTGACGCCGATCGGGAGGGGTGGCCAACGTCCCCGCGCGCGCAGTTTCGCGAGCCTGCCCGCAATCGCATCGGCACCGTCATTGTTGAATCCCAGACGGTTGATCAGCGCGAGCTGTTCCGAACAACGGAAGATGCGAGGTTTCGGGTTTCCGGGCTGCGCTCGCGCTGTAATCGTGCCGATCTCGATAAAACCGAAGCCGAGTGCGCTCCACGCGGGTACCGCTACTCCGTTCTTGTCGAACCCGGCAGCCAGGCCGATCGGGTTCGGAAAAGTTATGCCGAAAGCTGTGCTGGGGTTCGGCGTCGGCGCGAACCGCTTCAGTGCGCGAAGTGCAAAATCGAGATGTGAAGCGGCGCGCAGCGCGGCGATGGCGACGTCATGCGCGGTTTCGGGCTCGAGCGAAAAGAGGATTGGCCTAACGAACCGCTCGTAGCCATTGCTCATTTGCCAATACAAAATTGGCTGAAAACGGAATCAAGGATTTGTTCGACACCAACCGCACCGATGACCTCACCGACAGCGTTCAATGCTTCTTTCAGATCAATGACCACATATTCCGGTGAGCGTTCGTTGCCGAGCGCGGTGGCCGCGCGGTCACAAGCTTCGAGC
>DASQXY010000160.1:0-5493 GCA_035639455.1 Chthoniobacterales bacterium
GCGCACGTGCCGTTGCGTCCCGTTCGATATCGGATCGTGGTCACCGGTTGGTGACCATTTTGGTGACCATTTCGTTCGGTGGACATTCGCCGACAAGGTGGCGGACGCAACGGCGGCGCTGATGGAATGCTATCATGGCGAGTAAGAGAATCATCAGGAGCAACGCGGCCGTACCTCACCTTCAATTCCGCGCTGCCCGCGCGACATGGTGATGTACACATGGCCAGTCTCAAGCGCTCAGAAATGCGTTTTTTGGATGAAGTGTTCGACATGGGAAGCGGGTATGTACTTGACTTCTCAAATCGGACCTTCTCCGAATTTTTCGAAGATGAGTTTGGCATCCAAATCTACCAGGAAAAATACCAGAGCCGCGGCGGGTCCAAGGCGAACCTTCTGCGCGGCTTCATCGATGCAGAGGACGGATATACGGTCGGCAAGGTGCTGCGGAAGCTATGGGACTACCGCACGCAGACCATCGTGGCCGCCGATCCTAGCCGCATCCTGCCTGAGGAGGTGGAGAAGCGATTCTTCACTCTGGTGGCACAGATCGAAGCCGGATTTTCGCCGCCGGTTCTCGGGTCACTGTCGGGGGCTGCGGGGATTCTGAATTTGGATACGGTGTCGCGCGATCTCGAGCGGGCTCTTAGCAGCGCCACCGACGATCCCGAGGACGCCGTCACCGCTGCGTGTTCGACTATCGAAAGCGTCTGCCGCTCGATCCTGATCGAACTTAGTCTGGGTTTGCCTGAGAAAAAGGATATCAAGGGCCTATTCGCCGCAGTCCGGAAGCCGCTTGGCTTATCGCCCGACCGCGCCGATTTTGATCCCCTCATTGCCGACGACGTTCGTAAAATCCTGAACGGTCTCGCGACCGTTGTGGAGGGAATCGGCGCGCTGCGCACTCATGGTGGCGACGCGCATGGACGCGAGCGCGGATATGCGCGAGTTGACCGACGCATCGCGGGCCTTGCCATTCACGCGGCCAGCACAGTTGCACTGTTCCTGATTGAGACCTGGCAGAGAAAGTACCCAAGCCGCGAACTTAAGCGGCATCAGCCGCGTAATGAGGCGGCGCAGCGCCCACGCCAGCCAACCGTCTCGGCGGAATGATAAAAGCTACGTCCGACCCAAGGTCGTAAGCGCATTATGGGCTTTCGGCAGTTGCCGAGATCGCGGACGCGACGGCGGCTCTGATGAGCGAGCCGCAAGCGACCAGCGAGGTGATGCCGCTCCGAGTTTGATGGGCCGCTTCGCATATTGCAGTTATAATTTGATTTGGCGACTGATTCGCCAAGCCCCTCTTTTTTTGAAGAAGGAGTTCAACTAGTGCATCTGCGTATCTGCGAACTTTGCAAGCAAAGTTTCGAGTGCGTCACGAGAAGCCCGGCGCGCTTTTGCAAGGCCTGTGTCATCGTCCTCGGACTGGTCGCGCCGCATGACCTTCCCCACGATCACCACGAATCGCAGCCATCTCGCATTCGTACAGGAGTCGAGACTGTCATATCTACGAGCGCGAGCTCGGCCACGCGGACTGACAGCATCGGTCCGATTTGGGTCATCCCTCCTCGAAAAACACCGCCTTGAAGCGCGAGAGCCGACGAGAACTGTGACGCCGACGCATCAGCTACTACGTCAGATGAAGGCCAAGTCGCTAAGCGTAAAAATTCCTGCGAACGAGCCGACTACCGCTCGCTTGAATTGCGTGCTCGCCAATGGAGAATTCCTCACGGTCGAAATTCCTCGCTATGTGTTGGAGCGCTTTATGGCTCGAGCGAAACGAGCCATTGAAGGAGCACCACTTCTCTCGCGCAAGCGTTCCAACGTCTAGCGATTAACGAGGCACGCACGACGGCGACGCGATGGGTGACGCAGCGTTAGACGAGGCGGTAGTGCCGCTGCGCTTATGAGAGAGGCGATAATGCGTGCAGTACTGGTCCCGTGGGTGCTTGACCATGACCACTCCAGCATTTGCATGTGAACTGGACGAAATGGTCGGATGGACACTCATTGCCCGCAAGACCATCGAAGGCCGGATAGACAAAGGAGTGCGAAAAGAAGATTTTGAGGGCTGCGAGTACGACCGAATTATAGTTTTTGACGACAACACTGGCGTTCGTTGCACGAGCTACAGCTACCACTATTCCTATCGGCCAACGGCCTATGTGTGGGCGAACGGGAGTGCGCTGAAGATGTGTGTGGGGAGCAGTTGGTTTGGCGTGTCTCGGTTGAGGCCATAGAGACAGGCCAGCCGAAAAGGCTATTGCCTTCCATGATGAAAGCACTGGGTTATACGTGGCGAGTATTAGTAAACCTCTTTTATGTCGCCATCATTCTGTATGTTTTCGACAAACTACATGGGCGCCATGAAATCACTGTTCTGGTCGCGGTGCTCGGCCTGATTTACGTCACGATCCGATCGATAGCCATCGCACAGGGCAACGGCTTCATTGAAGTCACGAAAGGGCTGAGAGGGGAGCTACTACGTATTCGCGAGCTTCTCCACGACGAGTTCGCCGAGGACCATAAGCGTGAGTTGACAGAGGCGTTTGAAGTGGTGGACCGCGCGATGATTAAAGGTTACATCGACGGGTTCTTTCTTGGCATCGTAAGCTTAATTTGTCTCTTCGTGCTCTTCACCGAGCTTTCTTCAGGGTTTTGGTCGCCTTAAGGCGCCCTTCGAGCGTTCGCTCAAAATTCCTGTCAGCAGAGCGCGCTCGAGAAATAGAAGAAAGATGTCTTGAGCGGCCGCGCGGCCGCGCTGGGAGTGACCGATGACCAGAGCTCTTTGGGAAGTCGAGCAAGCCCGACTCACGGAACAGGCGCAGCTACTGCTTGCTCCTTCATCGATGGTCTTCGAGGAGCTAAAGACCCGCCGCCCAACAGGCACGTGGCGCGCGATGGCTACACTCGCGCCCAGAAACCTTGGAAACAATGCTGCTAGAGCGCAATGACAAGCTAATCAACCTGGCGCTTGCATGATTCGGCACTGACAAAGAGGTCTTTAAGGCGCTTTACAAATACAGCAGCGAACCGGCTCAGGATGAAGCCGATGCTCAGTAGAAGCGTGGCCTTCGTCTCGGCTGTCTCTCGAATGAAACGATCGGCGGCGTCCTAGCTGATGGAATTCATCCAAAGATCGCCCAAGAGCGTTTGGGCCACTCCACCATCACCACAACGATGGACCTTTATTCACATGTCACTGACACGATGCAGGCCGATGCCGCAGCGAGACTCGACGCAGCGTTCCGGCCTGCTATAAACGGCCGGGTTGCCAAATGATTGGTCCGTGACCATTTTGGTGACCATCGGTCGGTCCGCATTGTCATCGCAATCGGATTTACCATTGCAAGTCAATGACTTGCCCCTGTGGCGGAATTGGTAGACGCGCCTGACTCAAAATCAGGTGGTGGCAACATCGTGCTGGTTCGAGTCCGGCCAGGGGCACCAATTTGAATTGCATGACATTTCCCATTCCGACAGCGCGACCGAATTAAATCGTGCAAACCGGGCGGTAAGCACCAGGTAAGCACCAGCAAGCAGTTCGTAGTCGTGCGCATCGCCGGCTAGGTGGGGGGTTGCGCTGAGGCCGTTGTGGTCCTTGGGACGACGGAAATTCAGTCGCCCTTGTCGTGGCCGCGCGTGAAATCTTATACGGATGCCAAGGAATTCCCCCTAAGCCATAATCGGCTAAAATTGTTCAGCTGGGAGAGGCCCTTTGGATTTCGCCTAACGCGCTTGCGTGAGAATGGCACAACCGAGCGGATTCGTCCGCCTTCGCTCTGCGGGCATTCTCGGGGAATCAATCTGAGATTTGTTAGCGATGCCCAAAGTCATGTGCCTCTATCTGGACGATTCGGGAACACGGAATCCTGATCGCAAGAAACCAAAGGAACTTATGTACCGCGACTGGTTCACGTTAGGCGGGTATGTCAGCAACGAAACGGATGAGGGCGTCATTAGAACAGCCCACGCAAGTTTCTGCGAGAGCTGGGGAATTGCCTACCCCCTTCATTCTTATGATATTCGCTCAGAAACTAAGAATTTTACATGGCTGAGCGCGCTAGAACAGCGCGAGTACGACCGATTCACGCGCGAACTTTCCGCGATGTTGCTCAGCGTCCCTGTTATAGGGTTTGCCTGCACTGTTGATAGGCCCGGTTACAATCACCGCTATCGCGAGAGATATGGTCGGCAAACTTGGATGCTATGCCGCACTGCATTTGCGGTTGTTGTGGAAAGAGCCGCCAAGTATGCGGTGAAAAACGATTGCCGACTTCGGGTCTACGTAGAAGAGGGCGATAAGAGTGCCGACGCGATGATTCGGGAGTACTACAAAGACCTCAGAACCAAAGGCATGCCGTTCGCGAGTGATGGGATGGCGAAGTACGCACCGTTAAGCCAGGAGCAGCTTGCCCAAACGCTTTACGAGTTGGACTTCAAGTCGAAGTCATCACCAATGGCGCAGATTGCGGATCTCTATGCCTACCCAATGGCGCGAGGCGGTTACGATCCCGATTATTTTCCGTACACGCAACTCAAGCAGCGCAACAAGCTAATCGACTGCCTCCTCAGCGCGGAAGAGGTGCCGCATCTGGGCATCAAATACAGTTGTTTCGATTTGGTCGAAGACCAAAACACGAACTGGAAAAACAAAAAGAGCCGGAACTAAATCCGACTCTTCTCGCAGCCACCTTACGGTGACCTCCCGGGCCAGGCCCGGGTGGTATATAGTCAATTCAACGTGTCAAATCAATGTCTTAAGTAAGTTGTTGATTTTTCATGCCGTTTGAAATGTCGGTGATGCCTGGCCCGTGGAGGGTCGGTTGCCTTGCTTCGCGTCAGCAATGCCGGTTGCCGTAGCTGTTGCACAATGGCGAAGAAAGTAGCGAGAACGTATTTCACGATTCTCTTTAGAAGTTGAAAGCGGCGACGTCATTTCCTCTACAGACGCCGGCCATCACTCCCGCGTTTCGCTTTTTTATCGCACAGCGGGACCGGCGCTGTACGTCGCTGTCCCAACGTAGCGCCCGCGTGCGTCGTACATGCGCCGGGTGTTGTGGTATCCCGTGCCGACGTGACGACCGTTGGGGTCGTACATCTTGAAGACATTCCCGCGCCAGTGTCCGTAAGATACAAGACGACCGCTGCTGTCGTAGGTTCTCACTGTGTTACCAGTGCGGACATTCCTGTTGCCATTGGCAGCCGTTCCGGTCCCGTCGCCATGTGATACGCCCGAATAGTGAAAATTGCCGCTGCGGTCGCGGTATGTCAGCGTGCGAGCGCCAGCCGCTGCGCGGCTTGGGTATGCCCCGGAGTAGCCTTGCGCAGCGCCGTTGCACGGGCCGGAAAGATAGGCGTGAGGGCGGCCAACGTCATTCATCCGATAGGAACATTGCGCTCGCGCCGTTGCTGGCATGGCAATGACCAGCACAACGGCTGCGTGCAAAAGTGCTTTGCTAATAGTCATCTTGATTTCCTCCCAAGCCCGAGTCC
>DASQXY010000161.1:0-2026 GCA_035639455.1 Chthoniobacterales bacterium
ATCTTGGCAGGAATTTGATCTGGCATCGTCGCGGCACGCGAGCCTTCCTCGCGCGAGTATCTAAACACACCGAGCCGATCGAACCGCGTCCGCTGGATGAACTCCAGCAGCGCGTCGAAATCGGCTTCCGTCTCGCCGGGAAATCCGACGATAAAGGTCGTCCGCAGCGCGACGCCCGGAATGCCGGTGCGTAGTTTGGCAATTAGCTCCTCGATGTGTTCACGGGACGTTTCTCGGCGCATCCGCCGAAGCGTCGATTCGCTGATATGCTGCAGCGGAATGTCGATGTAGCGCGCGACTTTTCTGCATTGCCCGATCGTATCGATCAGTTCGTCGCTCCAATGCGCCGGATGCGTGTAAAGCAGCCGAACCCAAAAGTTGCCAGCAATTCTGTCGATCTTCCGTAACAGTGCCGCCAAGGTTGGGCCACGTGTCGAATCGACCGGCTGCCGCGGCTCGGCTTTGTTCTTCCGAAAATCCATTCCGTAATAGGTCGTGTCCTGGCTAATCAGGTTGATTTCGTGCACACCTTCGGCAATGAGCCCGCGGATTTCCGCGAGCACCGAGTCGATCGTGCGGCTCCGATGTTTACCGCGCATTTGCGGAATGACACAGAAGCTGCAGGGGTGATTGCAGCCTTCGGCGATTTTCACGTAGACCGAGTGCGCTGGCGTGAGGCGAAACCGGGGTGTGTCGTAATCGGGAATGTATCTGGGCCGCCGCTCGGCAAACGCAAGGTCGCCATCGGAAAATGACGTAAGCGTCCCGCTTGCCTCCTCAGGTGATCGCAAGCGGGCCGGTTGCGCCAGTATTTTTTCGACAATTGGGCCAAGCTCCGCCACCTGATCCAAGCCGACGAAGGCGTCGACTTCCGGCATTTCGTCGCGCAGCTCGCGCGCGAATCGTTGTGACATGCAACCGCTCACGATCAATCTCTGACCAGCGCGTTTTGTTAGCCCGCGCTGATGGATCGCCTCCAGGATCGCTGCGATTGATTCTTCTTTCGCAGAATCAATGAACGCACACGTGTTGATCACTAGCACGTCCGCTTCATCGGCCCGCGAGGTGATCTCCATTCCGCGCTCGAGCACGCTGCCCAACATAATCTCGGCGTCGACCAGATTTTTCGCGCAGCCTAGACTGATCATGCCGACCTTCGTCTTATCTCGCTGTATCGGCAGGCCCTGGCCTGAGCGATAGCCGAACGGCAGTCTCACCTGCACTTGTTCAGCAATCGGAGCCGACATGATTGCCTTGACGGAAGATGTCAACCTGTGCTTACCCCGGCCGACCAGCTATTCGACCGTGACGTCCTCGTCCTCGTCATTCAGGATTTTGCCGTTCTTTTTGACTTGGATGGCGTCTCGGTCCAGCACGCGAACCGCGATATGTTGACCGCGGAATTCGACCGTTCCATCAGCCGGTGAGACCCAGCGCTCGAACGCTGGCTGCTCTGTCGCGTTGTCGACCACCACTTTCAGATAGGTCTTCTTCAACGGCCGAATATCGACTCGGTTCGCGGCTGTTTCTGTCGCAGGCGAGGAGGCCATTCCCGTCGCAGCCTTTTGCAAATCTTCAGCACGCACGGGCTCAGCGCGTCGAATCTCGGGCTGTTTGGTTGCAGTTGGCGAAGCTGCGGCGATGACTGCGGCACTCGGCGCAACAGAGGGCGTTGACGCCGGAGCTGGCGTGTTCGCGACGAGGTTTGTAGCAGGCGAGGCCGCTTGGCTCGGCGGCACACCGACATATTGTGGCGGAGCAGGAGTAACTGGACCAGAAGGTGTTGCCAGTGCCTTCGTCACTTCCGGTGTTGCGAGGCGCCGCAAATTAACAACGAGTTTGCCGATCCAAAAACCAACGATAATCACTACAATTCCGATGAGAAGCGGCGCAACCGAGGGGCGACTGGCCGGCACGGGTGATGAAGAAGCGGCCCGCGTTGGCCGCCGCCGCGCCACCGATGTGCGCACTGGCGCCGGCGGAGGATTTTCCTGCAAATACGAGTACCCGTTGACCGTAACATCCC
>DASQXY010000162.1:0-4571 GCA_035639455.1 Chthoniobacterales bacterium
TCAGGTGAGGAGTATGGCTGATGACGTACTCACCGCCAGTGCGCCCCGCGCCAGGCGGAACGAGCGACGATTGTTCGATGAACGCAAGCACGCTCGGCAACGCATTTTTGATGGTGCGCGCGCAATCCTCGTAGACATCCCGGCCGAGCCCGATCGGGTCCGGCACGTCGCGCCAGACTGTCGTGCCGGGCTCTTCGAATTCGCGCAGGAGAAAAGACTTTTCGGAACCGTGTGGGAAGAGCATTTGGATCGTTTCCAGATGCGCACCAGTCATCGCAAAGATGTGAGTGGCGTGTTCCACGAGCGTTGCAGTCAATGGTTGGCTGCGCAGGCGGGTGATGTCGATGCCTTCATCTTCGCAAACCTGCACGGCATACAAGCTCGGCGGCTGACCGCGCACGGCATGCACGCCCGCCGAGGCAACTTCGATATCCTTGCGGTTGCCGATCAGCGCGCGAAACAGCCCTTCGGCGATCGGGCTCCGACAAATGTTACCCGTGCAGACGAAGAGGATGCTTTTCACGACAAGCGCGCGGCGCGTACCGCGCGTTTGCAACCTAAGGTCGGACAAGTTCTAGTCAATCGCGCGGCATCTGTAGGCACGCGCCTGCGGCGCGTCAGTCGGAGACGGCGGAGTCTTAGCAGACGCTCATAGAGTCGTGGCTACAGCGTTGGCGAGTAGAAATGATTAAGAACATCCTTCGTTCAGCCGCGGCGATGCTCGGCTATCAAATCACGCGCCGCGCTGATCCATTTGCGGACATGCGCCGATTCGTGGCTGGCAACACACGCCCGGTCATCCTCGATATCGGCGCAAATCTTGGCCAGACAGCGCAGAAGTTCCGCGCGACCTTTCCGAAAGGCGTGATCCACTGCTTTGAACCCGGCACTGCGACATTCAACGCTCTGCAACAAAACGTCGCCGAAAATGGTGTGCATGTCTGGCATCTCGCTGTCGGGTCTTCGGTTGGTAAGCAAACGTTTCTCGAAAACACCGAGCCGGACATGAGCTCCTTTCTCGAATTGAGTGACGCCGGCTGGGGCGAAGTAAACAATCGTGCCGTTGTCGATGTGACAACTGTCGACGAGTTCCTGCGCGAGCGGAATATTCCTGCCGTCGACATTTTGAAGTCGGACACGCAAGGCTATGAACTTGAGGTTTTCAAGGGCGCTGAGGACGCGATGCGCGCCAACCGGATCGGGCTCGTGTATTTCGAATTCATTTTTTCCGACATGTATCGGGGTCTGCCGCGGTTCGATGAAGTCTTCCGATTCCTGATCGACCGCGGCTTTTTGCTCGTGTCGATCTACGAGATTCATCGGCAACGCGGTGTCGCGGATTGGGCGAACCTGCTCTTTGTGAACCGCGAGTATCACCGGCACAGCAGTGCCGTGGGGTGACGACGATGCACCGGCGTTGGAAGAGAATTCGTTACCGGCTCGAATGGCTCGGCTTACTGCTTGCGACGAAGCTCGTTCCCCTGTTGCCGCGCGCTGCCTGTTTACGCCTGGCGCGACTGGTTGGGTTTCTCATGTCCAGGTTCGATCGTCACGGACGCGCGGTCGCCTTGAGCAATCTGGAAGTCGCATTCGGTGACCGCCTGTCGATCTTCCAGAGACGAAAAGTCGCGCGCGAATCGTACCAGCAATTCGCGCGGACGATGGTCGACTTCCTGTGGAGCCCACGACTGACGCGCGAGAATCTCTCGCGCTACATT
The DNA here is from genome assembly GCA_035639455.1 of Chthoniobacterales bacterium. GTDB lineage: Bacteria > Verrucomicrobiota > Verrucomicrobiia > Chthoniobacterales > UBA10450 > AV17. The sequence continues at coordinate 1,719 of DASQXY010000162.1, forward strand.
GAGCTGGAGAATTTCGACGAGGTGGAGCGCGCTGGCGGCCCGGCTCGGAGCATCATGATTGCCTGTTATCACTACAGTAACTTTGAGTGGCTTAGTCTGGCGTGCGGATACCTCGGGCTGACAGGCACGATTATTGCCCAAGGCTTCAAAAATTCCCGGCTCGATCCGATCTTCAAAAAATTACGCGAACACTCTGGACACCAGCTTGTACCGCGCGAGGGCGGGATCATGCGCCTTTACAAGGTATTGCGCCGAAAAGGTCGTACGGCTTTGCTTGTCGATCTAACTGTGCCGCCAGCGCACGGCGCGGTTGTAGTCGATTGTTTCGGCCTAAAGACCTGCGTCACTTCCGCCCATGCGTGGCTCCATGAGCACGCGGGCGTGCCGATTGTGCCGGCGCATTGCGAGCCCTTGCCGCACGGCCGTTACCGCCTGGTTTTCCATCGGAAGCTCGAGACAGTGCGAGGGATGACGCATCAGCAGATCGCGCAGGCGTGCTGGGGTTCATTCGAGCCTTACGTGCGCAAAGATCCTGGGCCGTGGCTGTGGATGTACAAACATTGGCGCTACAAACCGACCGATGCGCATCGGCCGTATCCTTTTTACGCCAACACTGCGCCGCGCTTCGAAAGACTGCTGAATCGCGAGCAGCGGCAGGCCGACAATCGTATCGACCCTCACCTCAATCCTCTCGCGCAGGGAGAAGCGGACGCGAAGCGCCGGTGACGGCCGGCTGCGAGCGGGAGCAAAACGTTCTTCTAGTGCCACTCGGTTGACAAAGCTTGGCCGAGCTTCTCCAGTACCCCGTTATGCGAGTTTTCTCCCCCCTTATTTTGATCGGCGCCTTGCTCGGCGCGGCGCTGCTAACGAGCTGCGAAACCACGCCGTTTGCCCGTGCCGGCGGCGCTTACCATATCACCGCTTATAAGCCGCAGGATCCCTCCAAAGTGCGCGTGAAAGTGTCACTCTCGAAACAGAACGTCTATGTCATGGAAGGCGACCGGTGCCTGATGTCCGCGGCTTGCTCCGTTGGTTTAGCTAATAAACCGACACCGCGTGGTAACTTCACGATCTACTCAAAACAGGAGCACAAGCGCTCTGGTTCATATGGGTTCAGCGTGCAGGGCAATAACATTGTCCCCGCCACCGCAGGCAGCGTGCACGGCCGTTATGTCGGATACCCGATGGGTTATTGGTGCGAGTTCGCCCCGGGCTATGGATTTCATCAAGGGTTCGTGCACCCGGTGCCGCGGACGCATGGTTGCATTCGGTTAAAAGGTGAGGCTGCACCCAAGTTCTTTGCCCTCGTGCGGATTGGCACGCCCGTGAACATCGCGACCTCGCAGCCGGAGGATCAGACGATCGGGCCAAAAGTGCAGCGCGTGGACGATTCGCGGACGCCTGATCCCGATCCGCGGATCATGGTTACGGACGCAGCGTTCCAAAAGCCGGAAGGGCAATTATTGGAGTAGCCGCTGCGGCGATCGCCGCCCCGAATTTGTGAGCACAAATCTCATCTCCAGCGGCACGACGGCGCGCGAGAAAGTGAACCTACGCACACCGGACGTAATGGCGGCGGTGCAGGAGCAGGTCGAGTCGCACTATCGCAGCGACATTGTCGAGAAGATCCGGCGCGCCGGTGGAATCATCAACGTCGGGGACACGACGGTGCGACTCGCGAAGCAGTTCGGGTTCTGCTATGGCGTGGAGCGCGCGATCGATCTCGCTTACGCCGCGCGCAAAGTTTTCCAAGAGCGCCGGCTGTTTATTGTTGGTGAGATCATTCACAACCCAGAGGTCAACCAGCAGATCGCCTCGTTAGGCATTAAGAATCTGACCGGCCCCAACAAACAGGCGGATATCTCCGATCTCGGGCCGGAGGACGTTGTCATCGTCCCGGCGTTCGGCACTGAGTTGTCGATCCAGCAGCAGATTAAGGAACGTGGTTGCCAGATTGTCGACACGACCTGCGGCGACGTGATGAGCGTCTGGAAGCGGGTCCGCAAGTACGCGAGCGAATCGGCCACCTCGATCATTCATGGCAAAGCCGAGCACGAAGAGACAAAGGCAACTAGCTCGCGCGCCCTTGGCGATGGGAAAGGTCATTACCTGGTCGTCCTGACCCTCGCCGAGACCGATTCGGTTTGCGATTACATCCGCCACGGCGGCGACAAGCGGGCATTTCTCGAAAAATTCAAAGGCGCGTATTCGCCGGGATTTGATCCGGACGTGCACCTGAAGACTGTAGGCGTCGCGAACCAAACGACAATGCTGCGCGGCGAGACCGAAGAAGTGCAACGTCGCATCCGTCAGGCGATCATCGACCGGGATGGACCCGAGCTTGCCGAAAAGAACTTCCGTTTCTTCGACACGATCTGCGGGGCAACACAGGAACGACAGGATGCGTTAAGGGAGTTATTGAACATCGCGATGGATTTGTTGCTCGTCGTCGGCGGTTACAACAGCTCAAATACTTCGCACCTAGCCGAGATGGGCGAGGAGAAATTGCCGACTTATTTCGTGCTGAACGCCTCGCGGCTCGTCTCAGCCAACGAGATCAAGCATTACAATTTGCATGAAAAACGCGAGGTAGTCTCGCGATTTTGGCTCCCAACCGGGCCGGCTGTTATTGGCATTACCGCTGGCGCCTCTTGTCCGAACAATCTCATCGAAGAAACGCTCATTCGTCTGTTTGAACTGCGCGGCATCCCACGCCAGCAACTCGAGCTCGCCGCGTAACGATTATTTCCGGGGAGCGCACGCGCCCTCGCGTGCTTGTTTCGGGGCCCTCGCCGAAACATCTCTCGATGTCATTGCGCCAGCGCATCTGCCCGTCAGAGAAAGTTCGCGATC
>DASQXY010000163.1:0-2769 GCA_035639455.1 Chthoniobacterales bacterium
CGATAATAGCTTCTCGATCTTGCGCGACAACTGCACCGGGCAATCATGCCGCTGCCGACGATTCAGACAAGTGGCGCCCGATCCAAGATCAACAGTTACCGCCCAATGAGAATGAAGATGCCCGCGACGAGCGCAATTACGCCGGTCAACACCGGTGGAATGGCGATTCCCGCAATCGCGATGATCCCAATGAGAATCAAATAGATCGCCAGCAACAGCATTCCGACATTTCGAGTGATGGTCATGCGATGGTTCTGCAGCAAACAGGCTCATTTTGCACGCCGAAAATGTGGCGCTCTATAAGCCTTCCAGATTCCGGCATCGAAGCCGCGGGTATCTCGAAAATCTTCGTGCCATTTTGGCCGACATCCATGCCGTGAAGCAGATCAGTGGTGTCGAGCCGGGCCCGATCAATCGTCAAAGGAACCGTGTGCCACACTTGCCGCGCCTAACAAGCTCGGCAGCACGAACAGCAGCCAAACGCCCCGATTCCGCCGCCGGTGAGGACGCGCGCAAAATCGCACATGTCGCCTCGAAGCTGCCCGCGCGCCATAATAGCAATTTTTCGTGAATCACTACGACCGCACGCGCGGTTTACAGACAAAGAGCTTGTCTCCTTGGTGATCGCGCGAGAAGAGTCACGCCAGCGATGGCCGACCTAGTTATCACAGAAACCGGTGCGGTACACCGCCCGCGGAACGTCGATTGGAAACGCGCTGCCGCCCTGCTCTACGGCGACTGGGGCACGAGCAAAGCCTATGTGCTCGGCCTCGCATTTGTGGCTGCCGGGTTCGCCTCTTTCCCGATCATCCTCGCCGTCTGCGCGCTGACGAGCATCGTTGCTTTCAACTACATCATTATTTGCGCCCATTTCCCGGATGGAGGCGGCGTTTATTCCGCCGCACGCGAACAGAGTCGCTTCCTCGCCTCCGTTGGTGCGCTCCTGCTGATCGCGAATTTTATCGTGACGGCGGCGTTGAGCGGGTGGGCGGGCGTAACTTATCTTGGTGTGCCAAGCCGGTTTGCGCCGTTCGTCACAATCGGAGTCATCTTCATCCTCGGGCTGCTCAATTATTTCGGGCCGAAACATAGCGGCAGTGTCTCCATCTGGCTGGCCGTGCCGGCCGTTATTGTTGTGGTCGCAATCATCACGTTCAGTGCAAACCATCTCACCTTCACGCATCTTGAGCCCCGCCATAGCGATCTCGGCACGTTATGGGTGCAGTTCGTCGGAGTGATCCTCGCGTTGAGCGGTGTCGAGGCGGTCGCCAATCTCACCGGCGTGATGAAACTGGACCGCGACGCTACGGCGAGCGTGCCGAAAGTTACGCAAACGGCAACCAAAGCCATTCTGCCGGTCGCGGTTGAGGTGGTCGGCGGAACGGCGCTACTCGGCTGGGCCATGCTGTCGTTGCCAAAATCGCTAAGCGCCGAATTGACCGGGCACAAGGAAGACATGCTGCGTCTTCTCGGCAAACAGTACGCCACGGTCGCCGTAGGCCCATGGTTCGGCGAAGCATTTTCGATGTTCGTCGGTATCGTCTTCGGATTTCTCCTCATCAGCGCGGTGAACACGGCAATCGTCGCATTGATTGGCGTCATTTACATGATGGCGCAGGACGGCGAGATGCCGCCGCAATTCGCGCGTTTGAACAAACACGGAGTCCCGCGCATTCCACTCATTGTCGCGGTGACAATTCCAATTCTCGTGCTCGTGACGACGCCACAATTTGAAGGGCTGGCCGGCCTTTACGCGATCGGAGTCGTCGGCGCGATCGCGGTCAATCTGGGCGCGTGCAGCTTTAACAAGCGGCTCCGGCTGCGCGCGCATGAACGCCTTCTCATGCTCCCGACCTTTCTCGTGCTCGCCTTCGTCGAGCTCACCATTGCGAAAACAAAACCCGACGCCCTGTTCTTCGCCATCTGCGTGCTCGGTGTTGGCCTCGGCTTCCGCGCGTATTCACATAAGATTGCCGGCTTAAAGACGCTGACGGTCACGCGTAAGGTGGCCGAAATGGTCACACCTGATCTCGCCGCGTCGGTGCAAACGCGCATGGAAGAAGGCCACAAAATCTTGGTCGCGGCGCGCGGCATCACTCCCGTGCTCGGTTTTGCCTTGGATGAGGCGCAACTGCGCAACGCCACGTTGTACGTTTTGTATGTGAAAGAAATTGTCGTCTTTTATGCTCGCGGGCCAACCACGCCGGCGCGCTTGAAATGGCAGGGTGATCCCGAGGCAGCCGCCATCATGTCCACCATGCTCAAGCTCGGCAGCGAACGCGGGATTTCAGTCCTGCCGGTTTATGCCGTGAGCGAGGACGCGGCCACGACCATTCTGGATCTCGCCGCCACGCTCGGTGTTGATTATCTCATTATTGGTGCATCGCAGCGTACCGCGATGGCAAAGCTGCTTCGCGGCAGCGTCGCCACGAACGTCGCCCAACAATTGCCGGAATCCATCCAGTTGCTCATTTTCGGATGAAGTCCAACACGCGCGAGTACAATTGTAGGGCAACCGCTCCGGTTGCCGAATGGCAGGTGATAAACCCGCCCTACAAATAATGACCAAAACTAAGATTCTTGTCGCTGATCAGATTTCCCAGCGGGGCATCGAAGAACTTTCACGCGACGAGTCACTCGAGGTCGTCGTGAGAACCGGGCTCACGGAGGATCAACTTGTGAAGGCAATGCCGGAGTTCAGCGCCGTCGTGGTTCGGAGCGAGACGAAAATCACCGCAAGTGTTTTGCAGGCGGCAAAACGCCTGCGCG
>DASQXY010000164.1:0-3389 GCA_035639455.1 Chthoniobacterales bacterium
CAGCGAACGTCCTGATCCGCCACCGGACAAAAGAAAGCCCCGGGCGTGCCGGGGCTTCCAAGTAGACGAGATGCCTAGAGGGTCGCTCTAGACGGCTCAATACTATCCCACATGAGAAATCAGGCAAGGCGCGTCCGCGCGCGTCTCACGCGTGCGGCGTCGTCAAAAACGTTTGCTGTGACGTATCGGCATTGACAACGCCGGCGCTCAATCCGCCAGCCGCACCGCTGCCGTCGAAACCTGCCATCGCTTGCACGAGCTGAGAGGCTGAGCCGTCCGAGCCGCCCCATGACACCGGTGGGAGGATCGGCGGCGAAACCCCCAACCTGCCAATCCGAGCCGACGAACGCGAGTGGGCGTCCGTGATCTGATCGTTGGAAATATCGTAGACCTGGAATACGCCCGTCTGAGGAAAGCTAGTGTTGCGCATCATCATGTAGGAGCCGGTTCCGGTGCTCAGGGTGCCGAAGCCGACGACCTGCCAACTCAAGTCGACCGCACCAAAGCTGATCGCGCCCGCGATCTGATTATTTGCGATGTCGTAGACCTCGAACTGGCCAGTGTTAACGTTGCGCAAGACCAATCGGTCGTGCCAGGTCCGTGGATCGGAGCTACAGCCGCGAACTGCCAATCCAAGCCGACGGTGCCGATGAAAGCCGCGCCGGCGATCTGGTTGTTATTGATGTCATAGAGTATCTGGCGTGATGTGAAGGTTGGGAGGGCGAACAGCACGTAATGCAGAGCCGGTCGATCCGGCGATCAGGACAACCCACTCGTGCCACTGCATTCTCAAATGCGGGGCCGTGCTTTTTGACGATTTTGATTCGGTTGTGGACACGACCATCGGCACCATCACCGGCGGCCGTCCGCAAGATCCAGCCCACGGAACGCCGCCTGCGACCGGAAATTTCATTCTGACGATTCTGGCAAGCGCCATCATCGCCGGGTATGAGAGCATTTCAAGGCGTGTCCTATCTCTGGGCGGTCGTTGCCGCTTCAATTCTTGGTTTTCTTGGAAACGAAGCTGTTGCAATCTTTCGCATCAAAGTTGGACGCGAAATCAACAGTGCCGCGCTGATTGCGGACGGTTACCACGCGCGTATCGATGGCTGGACAAGCTTGGCGGTCCTATTCGGCGCCTTCGGCATATGGCTGGAGTATCCTCTTGCCGATCCGATTGTTGGGCTGCTCATCACCGCGGCAATTTTTGGAATCGTCATTCAAGGCGGAAAATCGATCTTTATACGCATCCTTGATGGTGCAGAGCCGCATATCATCGATGAAATTCGGCACGTGGTCCAACATGTGGTGCAGGTAAAATCGATTTCCGAAGTTCGAGCACGCTGGCTGGGTCATCGCCTGCACGTCGAAATGAACATTGCCGTCGATCCAAAGTTGACGATTGGCAGGCCCACGCAATCGCTGCCGATGTCCGGCATCGACTGCTTCATCGCTTGGATTATCTGTCACTTGTGGTGATCCACGTCGATCCCACGGATCAATCCGGGGAAGGGTACCATAGTGTCCGCGCGCACACGCACGATGGATTGCCCGAACATTCGCACGCCTAAAGATCTCCGCTTAGGGTCACAACCGTCATTCGGCGATGTCGGTTCAATGTCCTGTTTGCGCGAAAGCGGACAGGCCTGGACGATTTATGTGTAGCCCTAAGGCGCTACTGGTCCTGGCATACGTGCGACAGACACGTTTCCGATTCACTGTCCTTGATTGATCGGCCCGTCCTTGTGTTGGCTCCACTGTGCCTCGCGACTGGGATCAATGTTGCCATTTCCGTCAACCACGATTTCGTTCAACACGGCCAATTGTCATAAATAATCTTCCATGATCATCGTGTTGCTCGCTCACCACGTGGCGAATCGAGAAAACAAGCGCCTCTGAGCCCGGCGAACTCGCGCAGCTGACTTCATTCCATTTCGCATAATACCCGCCAGGGAGGTTAGAAGCATAATATGCGACCCGTTTTTTCAGATCCGTATCCTGGCAAGTCAGGTTTGCCGCTAAGGCTTTTGCGCCGATCAAAATCATCAGCATAGCTATCATCGATGTCAGCACTTTCATATTGGATCTCTATCCCGGCGTTAGCGAATCTCTCGGCTCTGAGAGGGGCAGGTTGGCACAAGGTCCGAGGTGCTCCACCAGCGCTGTCCTGCCTCGGGCTGGCACCTACCTTCGGTCCCTTAGATTAGTTCACCATCACCATGGCTGCTGAGTTCACGTGCGGAACTTATCCGCGGTGGTACAGGCAACGCAGGCCCTGAGGCCGTCCAATACACGTCATCTTTGAAACGCTGCTCACTCGAATAAACGCGTGAGCGCTCGACACGGTACGCGTCGACATCGCGCAAGGTTCTCGCATCCATTTCGCGAGCAAGATCGCGCCACTCCATGCGTCGCAAAAGGTCCATCACCGAGATCGCGTCGTCGAACGCCCAAATGATTCCTTGACCGGACAGCGGATCGGGAGCGATTCGTGCATCGCCGATCGCAAGCCAGCGCTCGCCTGTACCCGCTCGAGCACAGGAAGCACGCGCGTCCACGACCCACAGACTTTCCGGAAGATGGCATTTGTTCAACGCCTTGCGAACCGCAATTGTTCGTGCCAAAGCCCCCAACCACCAGCGTAAACGCACACGACGATCGCTGGGAACGAGTGTTGCTAGTGTAATGAAGACTACAATAATTTCCTTGCCTGATACGGCAGCCAAATAGAACCACCCTCCTGGAACGGCTTCGATGATCGTCCGTGGCTCGAGCTCGGTTCCGGGTGAAGAAAGACGCGCAGCAACCGCGATATTATTATCGAGGTAGTCGCGCACATACGGAAGACCGAGGTTCCCCCCAGCGCGCCCTGTGGCAATGATTGTGGCGTTCGTACGAATACGCTCGCCAGTCGATAATTGCATAATGTAACCGCCCCGCGGCCGGGTGTCGAAACGGGCAGTGCAGCGGAGCTTCAAATCGGCGCCGGCGTCACGCGCGGCAAAGGCCAACGCTTCGTCGAACGCTCGGCGATCGAGGTGTAACGCAGTGCCGTAAGGCGAGAAAATGTGGTGCCGTGATCTGGGCTCGTTGGCCCCCCAAACCGATAAAACTTCCGGTGCGTCGCGACAGAACGGGGCTCGTGCGAGACGCTCGAGACCGACACACGTAAGCGCCTGCCGGAGCTCGGGTGGCGCAGTCTCGCCGAACCGTGGCCTATCGAATTGGGACTTTTCGACGAGCAAAACACGATGGCGTGCACGAGCGGCGAGAAGAGCGAGAACGCTGCCGGCCGGTCCGGCACCGGCGATCGTCATGTCATACCCGTTCATCGCATCCACGCCAGCATAGGCTCTTCATGCCTTCGATGTTGCACCGCCTTTTTTTCT
>DASQXY010000165.1:0-5744 GCA_035639455.1 Chthoniobacterales bacterium
TGAAGCTCGAGATTCATCCCGATCCGCGATATCTGCTGCCCGACCCGGTCGAGACACTCGCGGCCGCGGAAACTCTGGTGAGGGAAGGATTCACGGTTTTGCCCTACATCAACGCCGATCCCGTGCTTGCGAAACGGCTGCAGGACATCGGCACTGCGACAGTGATGCCGCTCGGCTCACCCATTGGGAGCAACCGGGGGATCGAGACGCGGGCGCAGATCGAGATCATCATCGAGCAGGCAACTATGCCGGTCGTCGTCGACGCCGGACTTGGCGCTCCGAGCCACGCCGCGGAAGCAATGGAGATGGGCGCGGACGCCGTGCTGGTGAACACGGCGATCGCGATCGCTCCCGATCCGGTGCGAATGGCGCAGGCGTTTCGCAAAGCCATTGAAGCGGGCCGCGAAGCGCGCGAAATCGGCTTAGCTGAAAAACTGCAAACTGCGTCGGCGACGAGCCCGCTGACTGCGCTTTTCTCGAAGAGCGAAGCGCAACTGTAGCCACCGCCCTGTGGGCCATCGCGAATCTCGGACGTGCCGGCAGGCGCGTGGCTAAAAAATTCGAGCTACACTGATTTGCGCGCGCCAGCGTCGTTGTAGAACTCCATTTGTCTGCCGCCAAGCCGGCGGACAACGCGCCAGCCGTGTTCCGCGGCAAAACTGCGCAATTGTTCGTCGTTCATACGCCGCAACACCTTGAGCTCGGCAGGATGCGTGATGAAAATCTGCGGTTTGTTCGCGAGTGTCGCCGCGATTTTCTCCCGCAACGCGGCCACACCCTGGTCACTCATGCTGCTTGAGCTCGTTGCGATCGAACGCCCGCGCCTTGTCGAGTGATTTTCGCGGTAGAGCCGGTGGCTGTTTGAACTTTCGATTCAGTTTCTCACGCAGCGCGAGGTGCGCTTTGCGACTCGGCGATGGGCCACGGACCTTTGGTTTTTTCACTGGTGTTGTTGTGGCATAGGGCTTGGAGCCCATGTTTCCTCGGCAAGATGCCGATGCTAGCGGCCGACGCAATTGCCGCGGCCGCGTTGATTGGCTACCGTGTTGCCGGTGTTTTCGGAGACAATCGAGCTACGCGGCCACATCATCGATTCGCTGATCTTGCCGAAGGTCTTGGACCAAATCCTCACCCGCGGCGCAACGTTTAAGATCGCCGAGATCAAAATTGGCCAGAAGCGGTCGGATCAAAGCTTCGCGCGGATCGAAGTCTCGGCGAAAGAACGCGCCGGTCTTGCTGAATTGGTGCTACGGCTGCGCCAACACGGCGCTGAAGTGGTGGAGCGCGCGGATGCGCAACTCGCCAGCGCACCAGCGGACGGCGTTTTCCCCGATGACTTTTACGTCACCACCAATCAGCAAACGTTTGTCCGCGTGGACGGCCAGCAAATCGAAGTGCAACCCGCAATGAGTGACAGCGCAATCGCTGTCGACCGAAAGAGGTGCACCGCGCGCGCGGTGAAATTTTACGATGTTCACCAAGGCGATGAAATCGTCGTGGGCCAGCAAGGCGTGCGCGTCGAGCCGCTGCAGCGCTCGACCTCGCACACCGACGTCTTCCAGTTCATCAACACGAGCGTCGCCGCCGATGAACCGAAATCGGCGGTCATTCGCGAGCTCGCACGCGAGCTGGTGCGCGCGCGCGAAGCCGGCGGCAAGATCGCAATCGTCGCCGGCCCGGCACTGGTGTTGACCGGGGCGGGCGAACATTTACAGCGGCTTCTCGCGCGCGGTTACATCGACCGGCTTTTCGCCGGCAATGCGTTTGCCGTTGCCGACGTCGAGCGTGCGTTGTTTGGCACTTCGCTAGGGAAGCGGCTTGATACGGCGATCTTTGGCGCCGGACACGAGAATCATTTGCGCGCGATCAACACAATCCGACGGTGCGGCGGCCTGGCTGCCGCGGTGGAAAAACATATTCTCACCTCAGGAATCATGCACGCGTGTGTGCAACACAAGATCGACATCGTGCTCACGGGATCGATCCGTGACCAGGGGCCAATTCCAGGCGTCGCGACGGATGTCGTGGAAGCGCAAAAGGTCATGCGCGACAAACTCGTCGATGTTACGCACGTGCTACTCATGGGTACGGTGCAGCATGCGCTGGCCGTCGCCGCGATGCTCGCGCCGACAGTGAAAACGATCTCCGTCGATATCAACGAGCCGGCCGTCGCGCGCATCATCGAGCGCCAGCCGTTCCAAACCGTAGGCCTCGTCACGGACGTGGAACCGTTCCTGCGCGAGCTGGCGGATTGCGTGGACGAGCTCGCGCTGGCCGGCAGCAAATAGCTTCTCGATCTTATGCGCGAGCTGTTGCTGTGCCCGCCGGATTACTACGGTATCGAGTACGAGATTAATCCATGGATGAGTCGCGCGCGGGGCGCTGACGCGGCGCTGGCGCAAGAACAATGGCAGGACCTGCACGCCACGTTATCCAAGCTTGATTGCAAGGTTCATCTCATTAAACCGCAGCCGCGTTTGCCCGATATGGTGTTCACCGCCAATGCCGGCTTGACCGTTGGAAAAAAATTCATTCCCTCGAATTTTCGGCACAAAGAACGCGCCGGCGAAGCGCCGCATTTTGCAAAATGGATGCAGGAAAACGGTTACGAAATTGCGTGGCTGCCGCCGGAGCACTTCTTCGAAGGAGAAGGCGACGCGCTCTTCGCCGGCGACGCGCTCTTTTGCGGTTACAAGTTCCGCTCCGACATCAATTCGCATCGCGTCATAGCCGACATTCTCGGCTGTCTGGCCATCTCCGTGGAGCTTGTCGATCCACGATTTTATCACCTCGACACTTGCTTTTGTCCGTTGCCGGATGGCGGCGCCGTCTGGTTTCCGGCGGCATTCGACGAGTATGGCCAACGGGCGATTCGCGAGCACGTGCCCGATTTAACCGACGTGCTGCCGGACGAAGCCATGCATTTTTCCTGCAACGCGGTCGTGCTCGAGCGCGAGATCGTTTTACCCGAAGGCGCACCGACCCTTGTCGCGACTCTGAACGAACGCGGCTATCGCTGTCACCAACTGCCGATGACTGAGTTCCTCAAAGCGGGCGGTGCCTGCAAATGTCTGGTCATGTTGATGCCGCAGCGGGCTTTGGCCAGTGAGAAATGATTAGTGAGAAGTGAGAACTCCATGCATTTTCGCCTGTATCCTCTTGCGTCTCACTTCTCACGCTTTCGCCGCAGCGCCTGCTCGATTTGCCCGAGCGAGAGACAGTTCATCACCTCATCCCTGGTGAGCCAGCCTTTGCGCGCGATTCCGATTCCGAACCAGAGATCCTGAAGACGTTCGATCCGGTGCGCGTCCGGGTTGATCACGCATTTGACGCCTTTCTGTTTCGCGAGCGGCCACCAACGCCAATCAAGATCGAGTCGCTTCGGCGCGGCATTGAGCTCGATCCATGTCCCAGTGGCTGCTGCCACGTCGAGCACGGCGGGGATGTCGATCGAGTACGGCTCACGTTTCGTCAGCAACCGTCCAGTGGGATGCGCTAGCATCGTGACAAACGGATTTTGCAGCGCTCTGGTGACGCGCTTAGTCATTTCCGTTTCGCTGAGGTTGAAAACGGAGTGAACCGACGCGACAACAAAATCGAGTTGCGCTAACAGGTTGTCAGCGAAATCAAGCGACCCGTCGCGAAGAATGTCGCATTCGACACCGGCGAAGAGCCGGAATCCCTCGAACGTTTTGTTGAGCTTTCGGATCGCCGCGATTTGTTCGCGCAGTCGCGCTTCGTCGAGCCCGTGGCCTTGCACTGTACTCTTGCTGTGCTCGGCGATACCGAGATATTCGAGCCCGAGTTCCTGCGCCGCGGCCGCCATTTCCTCGAGTGTGTTGTGGCCATCGCTTGCCAGGGTGTGACAGTGAAATGCGCCCCGGAGGTTTTCCTTCTCGATGAGGCGCGGCAGCATGTGATTTTCCGCGGCCTCAAACTCCCCGCAGTTTTCGCGCAGCTCGGGCGGGATGAAATCGAGACCGAGTGCGTGATACAACTCAGCTTCGTCCCGGACGCGCGGAATCTGGCGTGCCGATGCTTTCATTTTCGGATCCGCTGGCAGCGGCGCGAGGCGATATTCATTGAGCGTCCAGCCGCGGTTCAATGCCCGGCTGCGCATCTCGATGTTGTGCTCCTTGCTCCCGGTGAAGTAATTCAGCGCAAACGGGTATTCATCCGAAGTCACGACCCGCAGGTCGCACTGGATGCCAGAGCGCAGCCGCACGCTGGTTTTCGTCGGGCCCTGTGCAATGACCGATTCGACGAGTGGATGATCGACGAGGAAGCGCGTGATCGCGTCTGGCTTTTTCGTCGCGACGATGAAGTCAAGATCGCGGACGATCTCACGGCGGCGGCGATAACTTCCGGCAAGATCGACATGCAATGCTTCAGGATGCGCAGCGAGGTCGCTCTTCAGGCTCTCTGCCTCGGCCGCGATCTGGCCGAATTGAAATGAGCCGGCGTGCTGCGCGCGTTTTTCGATCGCCTGGCAAAGTTTTTCCTGCGTCGTCTCGCCAAACCCGGGCAACTTCGCGACCTGACCGGATTGGCAGGCGGCGAGCAATTGCTCAATCGAGCTGATGTGGAGCTGCTCGTAAAGCGCCTTGATTTTTTTTGCGCCGAGGCCGGGTAACGCGAATAACCCGAGTATTGCGGCGGGAAATTTAGAACGCAGTTCCTCCAGGTACTTGATCGAACCGGTGGCAACGAGTTCGCTGATTTTCTCGGCGATGCTTTTGCCGATCCCCGGGATTTTGGCGAGCGCTTCTTCGTCCTGCAGATCGGGGACGTTGCCGCCGAAGGTTTCGATCGAGCGCGCGGCGTTGGCGTAAGCCCGAATCTTGAACGGGTTTTCGTCCTTGAGCTCAAGCAGCGTTGCAATTTCCTGCAGCGCTTCGGCGATTTGCGATTTCGTCATTCGCTTGAACGGTTAACGAGGATCGGCGTGCCGTCGATCGTCGTCTGTACCCAACGGGCCTATGGCCCGTCTCCTCCTCGACCGCTTATAGAGCCGTAGCTACAGTCGCACGCATGTCGAGTGAGCCGGTGAAACTGATCGAGTGTCCGCGCGACGCGTGGCAAGGGTTGCCGAAGCAAATTCCGACGGAACTGAAGGTGCGCTATCTGCGCGCGCTGATCGACGCCGAGTTTAAGCACATCGACGCCGTCAGCTTTGTCTCGCCAAAGGCTGTGCCGCAAATGGCCGACAGCGAAGAGGTGCTGGAGCAACTTCAGCCGCCGGAGGATGTCGAGATCATTGGGATCGTGGTGAACGAAAGAGGCGCTGAGCGCGCGATTGCGACTGGTCGCGTGACGACACTCGGCTATCCGTGCTCGGTCTCCGAAACGTTCCTGCGCCGCAACCAGAACCAATCGCTAGCGCAAAACATCGAGGTGCTGCGCTTGATCAAGCGCAGCGCCGACGAGTGCAAGCTCGAGATGGTCGCTTATGTCTCAATGGCGTTTGGGAATCCCTATGGCGATCCGTGGGACGAAGCAGAGATTAGAAGAACATTCGCGCAAATCACGTCCATCGGGGTGCGGCAGATTTCTCTGGCCGATACCGTCGGCGCCGCTACACCCGAGTTGATCGGTCGTATCGTCGCGCCGATCATTGATGATTTCGCTGAAGCGGAAATTGGCGTGCATCTACACGGCACGCGCGACGATGCCGCGGCAAAAGTGCTGGCTGCTTACGATGCGGGCTGTCGCAGATTCGATTCCGCCATCGGCGGCCTCGGCGG
>DASQXY010000166.1:0-6988 GCA_035639455.1 Chthoniobacterales bacterium
CGGCGCGTCAGGTTGGCGACCGAAGTGATGGTGCGTTCGTTCCAAAGATCGACATATGGAAAAGAGGGGATGTCGCTCATGTGAATCCCGCCGCAAACGACGATGCCGCCTTTGGCGAGCGCGCGCAGCGCCGCAGGCACCAGCGCGCCCACCGGCGCAAAAATGATCGCCGCATCGAGTTTTTGCGGCGGCACTTCATCCGAACCGCCGGCCCAAACCGCGCCTGACGAACGGGCGGACTTCTGCCCAGTTTTATCGCCCGGCCGGGTGAAAGCGAAAACTTCGCGGCCCTGGTAAACGGCCACCTGTGTGATCAGATGGGCGGCATTGCCGAAACCGTAAATGCCGATGCGGCGCGCATCACCTGTTTTGCGGTAAGAACGATAGCCGAGCATGCCGGCGCAAAGCAGCGGCGCAACATCGACATCATCGGATTCGTTAGGCAAATGAAAACAAAACCGGGCGTCAGCAACAGTGAATTCCGCGTATCCGCCATCAATGGTGTAACCGGTAAACTTCGCGCGATCGCAAAGATTCTCGCGCGAAGATCGACAATAAATGCATTCGCCATCCGTCCAGCCGAGCCACGGAATGCCAACGCGGTCTCCAATTTCAAAATCGCCACTCCGGCTCGGACCTTCTACGCGCCCGACAATTTGATGTCCCAAGATCAGCGGCAGTTTCGGATCCGGCAGCTCACCGTCAACAATGTGCAGGTCGGTGCGGCAAACGGCGCATGTGGCGATACGCACCAGCAATTGGCCGCTGGCTGGTTTCGGTTTGAGCGCATCGCGCAGCGCGAGGGGCTGCTTGGGCTTCTCCAACACCATGGCGCGCATCGTCCCAAGATAAATGGCGAAGCACGAATGACGAATGCCGAAGGAACTTCCAATGACAAATGACGAAAAACGTACCGGGTGCGACGAATAATTCGTCATTCAGTCACTCGTCATTACCGAAGCCGCCTGCGGCCGGACTCGTCGGACGCGACGGAGTGCGTCCCTCCAAATTCTCACACCCCGGCTGGCGCGGGCTCGCGCACTTCGCGCTCACCGGCGGGAGTGCGCGGCGGTTCGTGCTCGTGGTAGTGGGCGCTGCGGAGGAACGGCACTTTGTCGAGCACGTGCTCCTGGAACCATTCGAGCCAGAGATAGATCACCGGCGTGACGAACAGAGTCACCATCTGTGAGAAGACCAAGCCGCCGACAATGACGAGTCCAAGGGGACGGCGCGTTGAGGCATCCTGGCCGAAGCCGAGTGCGAGCGGCACCGCGCCCATCAATGCGGCGAGAGTCGTCATCATGATTGGTCGAAAACGTTCGATGCTCGCTTCATGGATCGCCTCGCGCAGGCCAAGCCCTTCGTCGATCCGTTTGAGCGCAAAATCGACAACAAGAATGCCGTTCTTCTTCACGATACCGAGCAAAAGGAAGAGGCCGATGACGCTGTAGAGCGAGAGTGTCGATCCAAAAATCCAGAGGGTGAACAATCCACCGACAACGGCAGGCACGATCGCCGGGAACAAGACCGTGATCGGATGCACATAGCTCTCGTATAGAATTCCAAGAATCACGTACATGACGAAGATGGCGGAGAGAAGCAGAAGCGGCAGTGCTCGAAATAATTGGCGAAAGACAAGCGCCTCGCCTTGGAACGTGGACTGAACGCCGGGGTAGTGCTGATGCACCTGCGCAAAAGAGCCTTCGATGAATTTGGTCGCGTCACCGATGGCGACGTTCGGCAACAGGTTGAAGTTGATTGTGACGCTGGTGAATTGGTTCAAGTGATTGACCGCCTGTGGGCCAACAACTTGCCTTGTCGATGTCACGGCGCGGAGGGGCACGAGATTCGCAGGTCCGTTCGTCGTGACGATTGTCCCGCCGGCCGCATTCCCGGAGGTGATTGTCCCGCCGGCGTTGCTGCGCACGTAGAGATTGTCGAGGTCTGTTGGCTTGGCGCGCTCGCTATCCTTTACTTCGAGAATGACCTGATACTGATCTTCCGGCTCCTTAATGAGGTAGACGTAGTTTTGCGAGTAGGCATTGCGTAACAAACTTTGCACCGCTGAGGTGGAGACGCCGTAAGTTGCGGCGCGTTCGCGATCGATGTTCACTTCAAGATTAGGGGTCGTGTCGTAATAATCCGAGCGAACCGAGGCAAAGCCTTTGAAACCTTTCAGCTTCGCCATTAACTGATCACCGGCGGCGTAAACATCCTGCGGCACGATGCCGCTGATTGTGAAGGCATACTGGCCCTGGGTCTGATTGGTTGCGCCGACGTTGATCTGGAGGACCGGCTGTGGTGACAAAATTGCGGTGATGCCCGGAATTGTGGCGAGCGTCTTTTGGACTTCCAAGGCGCACTGATCGATGGGCGGCCGCTGATCTCGCGATTTAAAGATCACGAACATGAGTCCCTGCGAACCGGCGGTGCGCGACGCGAAGCCGGAGAGGGTAAAAAACTGCGCGATGTTTGGGTCGGCTTTGAGCTTTTCGTTTATCTGCTGCTTGTAGTCGCGCATTTGCGCCGGAGAAGACCCTTCCTGCGCGATGAACACGCCACGCGCGAAGCCGCTGTCACCGACGGGTAAGAGCGTGAACGGCAAATGCGAGAAGAAAAACCACAGGCTGATGATGCAGGCCAACAAAATCGGTACCGCCAGACACGCGTGATCGAGAAATTTGTCGAGCGCACGGCCATAACCGGCGATGACTCGTTTAATGAAATCTCCAGTCCACCGCTCCATGTGCGTGCGCTTGTGACCGGGTTGATGCTCACGCAGCATCCGCGCACACATCAAGGGGGTGAGCGTCAGCGACACGAGGCCGGATGCCAGGATCGCGACGATGATCGTCACGGAAAACTCGCGGAAAATTCGTCCGAGGAGGCTCGGCAAAAAGACGAGCGGAATAAAGACAGCCGCGAGCGATAACGTCATCGATAGAATCGTGAATGAGATTTCGCCGGCCGTGTTGTAGGCGGCGCGTACGATTGATTCGCCGTGCTCCGCCCGGCGAACGACGTTTTCCAAAAACACAATCGCGTCATCAACGAGGAAACCGATGGCGAGCGTGAGCGCCAAGAGCGTGAGATTGTTGATCGAGAAATTGAGCACGTACATGACCGCGAACGTCAGCAGGAGCGACATCGGCAAGGCAACGATTGGGATCAGCGTGTCAGTGGCGCGGCCGAGGAAAACGTAAATCACCATCACGACGAGCATGAACGCGATCACGAGCGTGAAGCGGACATCGTGCACCGAGTTGACGATGGTTTGCGACCGGTCGAAGACCGGCACGAGCGTTATCGAGCCGGGCAAACTCGCGCGCAATTCGGGGAAAAGAGCTTTCACCGAATTGGCGACTTCCACTGCATTGGCGCCCGCTTGTCGCGAAACGGCGAGCACGACTACCGAGCCCGGCGGGTTGAACCCGCGCACCCAAAACGTCCGCGACATCCGTTCGTCCAGCACGCTTTGGCGCACTTCCGCGACGTCACGCAAATGGACGGGCGAGCCGTCTCGATTTTTTGCGACAATCAGATCGCGATAACCTTCAGCATTGCCGATTTGTCCATTTGGTTGCAACACAAAAGTCCGGTGCGCGCCGTCGAACTGGCCGGCGCCGGAGTAAACCGTGCCGGCTTTGATCGCGCTGGCGAGGTCATCCATCGTCAGACCGCGAGCGGCCAGCGCCGCGGGATCGGCTTTGATGTGAATCGCCCCCTGCACGCCATAGATATTCACCTGCGACACGCCTGGCAGGATCGAGATGCGCTGCGCGACCGCGGTCGAAGCGTACTTATAGAGATCGCCGTCGGTCAGTGTGTCGGATATGAGACCGAGTAGGTAAACCGCCTGGTCGTTCGGGTTCGTTTTAGTGAACGTCGGCGGACTCGGTAGATCGATCGGCAACTTGCCGGTCGCGCGCTGGATCGCTGCTTGCACATCAGTCGCAGCGTCCGTGATGCTTTTGCTCAGATTGAACTGGAGAGTGAGCGACGTGTTGCTTTGCGAACTCGAACTCGTGATCAGGTCGAGGCCGGGGATTTGGAGGAATTGTTTCTCCAGCGGCGTTGCGATGTTGTTCGCCATCGTTTCCGGACTGGCGCCGGGATAGGAACAAGTCACTTGAATGATCGGATAATCGACCGCCGGCAGATCGTTGACCGCGAGCTTGCTGTAGGTCCCGAGCCCGGCAACGATGACCGCGAATGTCAACAAAACCGTCATCACCGGTCGCCGGATAAACGGTCCGGACAATCCGGAGCCGGTGACTTGAATCAGCTTGCCGCGGGGAGTCTCCTGCGGCGGCAGGGCAGCTTGGGATCTCGCCCGATCTTGCGTTCGCAGCGACGGCTCGTGTTCGCCGTCGCCAGCCCCGTCATGCTCCTCCACGCGATCCATTTTGTTTTAAAGTGAGCTTCTTGCCCCGGCTGACTCAGTATTCGGTGTCGCCGGAGTGTTGTACGGCTTTGGCTCCACCTTTGTTCCCGGGCCAAGTGCAAGTTGACCAGTCACGACCACAGCTTCATTCGGCTTCACGCCGCTTTCGATAACGGTGAGATCACCGTCTTGGCGCTGTCCGGGTTTGACCGGCCGCAATTCGACGGTGTTATCGGGCTTCACCACAAACACGAACGGACCACTTTGACTGATCTGCACCGCCTGCGACGGAACCAACGTTGCATCCTTGAGCGTGTCCAGAATGAAACGAACGCGCACAAACTCCGACGGCCACAACGCACGGTCGGGATTCGGCGTGACTGCGCGTGCTTTCACCGTTCCGGAGCCGGGCTGGACTGCGTTGTCGATGAAATATAATTCACCCGTGCGCGGCGGAATCTTGTCGTCGGGCGACCAAGTTTGCACTTTCAGGTTCGGACTGCCGAGATAGTTGCGGACGAGCGCGAGATCGGTCTCGGCGATCGTGAAATCCGTGTAGATCGGATCAAGACCTTGAATAGTAACGAGCGGCGGAGTGCCGGGCCCAACCAGGTTACCGACATCGACATTGCGCAGACCGACTCGTCCGTTGATGGGCGATTTTATGTAGCAAAAATCGAGGTTGACCTGAGCAGCGGCCGCTGCTGCTTCGGACTTACGCGCGTTCGCCTGGGCAGTGTCGAGGTCTTGGGGTGAGACGACATTCCGGGCGCGCAATTCCTGCTGCCGCTTCAGCGTGACTTGGTCTAACGCGGCCTGAGCGCGGGCCTGGTCGAGCGCGGCTTGATACGGGCGTGGATCAATCGTGAAGAGGAGATCGCCCTGCTTCACGTCGGCGCCGTCCTGAAAGTGCCGCCCGATGATCTGACCATTGACTTGCGCTTGCGCCTGCACGGTCTCATAAGCGGCGCACGTGCCGATTTCATCAAGATACAGCGGCACATCTTTCGTGACGACCTGTGCGACCAGCACGGGTCTTGTCGGTGGCTGCGCCGCTTTAGCCGATTGCGTGCGATGCTGAACAACGCGGTAGATGGCGAAGGCGGCCAAAATCGCAAAAAGCATGTACGCCCAACGCGGAACGGTCTGACTCCTTCTGTGTGGAGGTTTCATTTACAATTTCGGCGGTCGCCTGCTGCTACCACTGCTTTCCTGATCCGCTGGCCATTGTCTTTTTGGCCGTTGTCAGCGGATGCTCCCGCTCGGGCGCCGTTTGGCCGTACCTTTTCACGCTTCTCTGCTCGCGCGCGAATACGCGTTAGCACCTTGATACAGGTCTCCAACTCTGATGCCGCGATATCGGCCAGCAGTTCGTGGCGAAGCTCATCTGCGGCGGCATTGATTTGGGCTATGACATTTTGCGCGCGCCGCCCCAACAGCACGAGCTTGCAGCGGCGATCGTGCGCGGCATTGGCGCGCTTCACCCAGCCTTCTCGTTCCAGCCGGTGCAGCAGAGTCACCAGCGTCGGCTGTTCGACTCCGAGTCGCTCTGCGATTTGCGCTTGAGTGAGCGCTTCCGGCGCGATCGAGAGATGAAGCAAGGTGCGCCACTTGGCCTGACTCATCCCCATCGGCTTAAGGCGATCGTCCAGCTTCAAGCGCCAGGCGCGGGCAGTGCCGTGGAGCAAGGGCCCGAATGTTTCCGGATCAATTTTGCTCATTGCCGAGAATAGTTAGCTTCCTAACTATCTCGCCCTTGTCAAACAGCCGTCTCGTGGATTCAGGAATTCTCCACGACGAATAAAATTACGGTTTCGTGCCGGTAATCGGTTAGCGGCAACAGCAGCCGGGCTCGCCGCGGTCGCCATTGACTCGCGGTTAGTGCATTGTCCCGGTCCTCCGGCAGAACAACAAAGTAATGCGTGTCCGGCGGAAGTTCAGCCACACTGCTAACATATCGTATTGGAGCATTCACATAGAAGAAGAACGGCTGGTAATTTGGATCGACCGCGTACAAAATTTCATTGCGCGGAACGACGGAGTTGATCTTCTCGGCCACGTTTTTGACCTTTGGTCGGTGCTTGAAAATCACCACTGCGGCGAGCGGGTAGCCGATGAGAACTGCCGTGGCAACGAAGGCAACGAGTGGCTGGCCCACGCGCGACCACAGCAGCTCCGGCGGCTGCTTCAGCCACGGCAACGGCGCAAACGCGTGCTCGGCAAAGCTGAGCCCGAGCAGCATACAAAACGGGACCAGCAGGGGCAGACAGTAACGCGGCGCGACCCCCGGAGTAAGGTTGATGAGCAGGAAGGGAATTATTACGCTCCAGGCGAGCGCCCGAGCGAGCTCGCGCTGTTTAGGCTCCTCAAACCGGTGAAACCGCAGCCATGGCACAAAAACCAGCCATGGCAAAAAATAGATGAGCGGCTTCGACAATGTCTCGAACCAATTCGGGAATCGAAAGAATTCTCCGGTGACGCGACCGACGTATTGGCGGGACCATTTGCGCATGACCAGCGTACTGGATTCGATTTGAAGAAAGGGCACAGCCCACAGCGCGAAAATGCCAAGCATAATGAAGCAGCCGACGAGGTGGGCTGGAT
>DASQXY010000167.1:0-15859 GCA_035639455.1 Chthoniobacterales bacterium
ATTTCGCCTAACGAGCGAAAGCCGAAAAGACCCGCGGTGTTGCCGTAGTTCGCTGTAAAACCTGTTTCCTGAAGAATCACCGGCCGCCCGGCGGCAAGATAACAGGCACTGCGATCACTGAACCAGCCGGTGTTCAGCCGAACGTACTGATCTTTTGCCACGGTGAATTCGCCTTTAGAACGGCGGATGTAATCGCGATACGACCAGTAATCGACGCTCAGCTGGAGCGGTGACCGCAGAAGCCAACCGTTGCGCAGGAACTTCGCGCGTGTCTTTGCGTCTTTAATCTCGGTAGCCAGCTCGAATGGCTCACCGGCCCTTTTTGGCAGAGCAACGAATCGCACAAATTCACGTGATTTACTCCAGAGATATTTCTCTCCGCGCCATGTGATATCTTTAAGTCCGCTCGTGGACCAGTTCGCGACCGATGTGAAGACGGCAGCGCGAGCGGGCGAGCGATTCGCTTTCCACAGATCCGTCACTACTGGTTGGCGCGTCGGCAGCCACTTGAAGCCGTGCGTCGGTACCGGAAATCGCTCGGTGCCGACATTCTCACCAAAAGTGAACAACGCGTTATGCCGGGTGAGGTAATCGATTGTCGATCTTACGCGTTTGTCGACCTTGATCTGTTCGACACCCGGGTCGCTTTCGACATAGATGAGTCGCCTCGCGGCTCGGAGGTCTTCGTTCAATTCCTGCGCACCGCAAATGTTCAGGACCGCGTCTGCTTCGCGATAGAGCTGCCGAATCCGGTTTAGGGGAAGGCCGGCGGTGGGATTACCTTTTAAGTAGCGTGCGCAGAACGCCCAGCGCCTATGAAAATCGAACTCGCGCGCCGTGCGCTGCAGCAGTTGCGCGGCGTAGTCGAAATCGTTGTTAACTTCGAACGTTTGCGGGTTATAGGGCAGGCGCGCGGAATCTTCGACGTAGTAAACGTCATGCCCGAGCCGTTGCAGACCGACGATGTAGTGAATGTGTTGCCAAATTACGCCCGCAATTGGCACGGACCCCATGAAGCCCATCACCACTATACGCTTGCGTTTCATGAGGGAGAAAACGCCGACCTCTGAACGCCCAACACCGAACGCTCAGTGCAGATAGTTCGGAGTTGGATGTTCGGCGTTGGGCGTTGGACGTTCTCTGTTTCGCTCACAGAAACGTCTTAACCTGGACTGCGGGATTGCCAGCCACGACCGTGTTCGGCGCGACCGACTTCGTAACAACGGCACCTGCGGCCACGACGGAGTTCTCGCCAATTGTGACGCCCTTGAGGATGACCGCGTTCATTCCGATCCAGACATTGTCGCAGATTTTCACCGGCGCGGTTTCCAACTTCGGGCGCGGCGGCCGTTGCGGGTAAAACGGCGCGAGTGCCTGCGCATCCACCAGCCGTTTCGCTGGATCCAGCGGGTGAAAATCCGAGTCCGCAATGCCAACGTTCCATGAAATCAGGCAGTATGAACCGATGTCGATCTTCTCTTCTGCCATAATGAGTGCGCCGTTCAGCAGCGTGAAGTCGCCGATTGTGCAATGGCCATTCTCGCCTACGGCGAACGAGCAGCCAGCGTAACACGAAACGTGTTTGCCGATAATGACCGCGCTCAGCTCTTTACTGCGCATCATTCGAAATATCTGCGCGCTCTCGCAGTAGAATCCCTCGCCGAACTCGACGTTTGGCGGGATCGACTGCGGCCACCAGTCGCCTTGCACGCGTCGATCTTGCCCGACATTGCTCATGCTGGGGCAAGCTTCCAAATTTCCAGCAAATTCGAAAGCTGCCCAGCGTTCATGTCGACAGTTTCCCAGAGCGGTATAGCCGGGCGTAAGCTCCACCGTGTAAGAGCAGTTCCTCGCCACGGCCTTGCTCCACGATACGCCCGCGCTCGAGCACGATGATTTGCTCGACATCGTGAACCGCGGCAAGGCGGTGCGTTGCGATCAGCGTTGTCCGGCCGCGCATTAGCTCTTTGATCGTCTCGATGATCGCGGCTTCGGTTGCCGGATCAAGCGCTGAGGTTGGCTCATCGAGCAGCAGAATCGGCGCGTTTTTCAGAAATGCCCGCGCAATGCCGATTCGCTGTCGCTGACCAACACTGAGGTGACCACCGCGCTCGCCCACGGCGCTGGCATATCCGTTCGGTAATTCGCGAATAAACCCATCCGCCCTGGCACGCCGGGCCGCATCAACAATTTCTTCCTCGGTGGCGTCGGGTCGGCCGTACGCGATATTTTCGCGGACAGTCGTGGAGAAAAGGAGCGTGTCTTGCAGGACAATGGCGATTTGCGCACGCAATGATCTCTTGGTGATCGTCCGCAAATCGCGCCCGTCGAGCGTTATTGAGCCCTCAGTCGGATCGTAGAATCGCGGAACAAGACTCAACAACGTGCTTTTGCCTGCGCCGGTACCGCCGACGATTCCGAGAATTTGATTTGAGGCGATTGTGAGATCGACATCTACTAGCACGCGTCGATCTTGCGTGTAAGCGAAGCTGATTGCATGGAAGGTCACCGCGCCACTTGTCGTGGCGATTGTCACGGCATCGGCAGTATCGACAACATCGTCGGTTCGATCGAGCACCTCGAAACAGCGTCTCGCGCCGGCTGTCGCACCTTCCATCGCCCAAGCCGTGTAAGTGAGAGACTCAAGCGGTTGATAAAGCATCAACAGATAAGCGCTGAACACTAGCAGTGAGCCGAGTGTGAGTGTTCCGGCGAGGACGTGCAATGTCCCCACGTAATACATAGCCGCTGTGCCTGCTACCATCAGCGTGCTGACCACGAGCGCACTGTTCACATTGGTCAAAGTGAGCCGCAGGTTCGCCTGCAAACTCTGGTACGCCTGGCGTTGAAACTGACCGACCTCGAATTCTTCGCGCCCGAACGCGTGCACCATTCGGATTGAGCTGAGTCCTTCCTGTGCTTGCGCGAGCAGCGCGCTCTCCTGTTCCTGGATGTAAGTCGATTCACGACGGATCCGGCGCGCAAACATGAAAATCGTGGCGACGATCAGCGGCACAATCCCGAGCGACAGGAGCGTAAGTTGCCAGTCGAGCCGAACCATGATCACAAACGTCCCGAGCAAAGTGATTATCGATCCGAAGACGTTCGTGAATCCTTTATTGTAGATGGTCTGAATGGATTGCGAATCGTAAGCAACCCGGAAGCTCGAGTCGGCCGAGCGGCGGGTGTCATGAAATTTCAACGAGAGCCGTTGCAGGTGCGAGTAGAGCTCGGTCCGCAATTTGAGCAGCGCCTGGAGTCCAATTTTCACGAAGAGATAATTCGTCGCCCAATTGGCTACGCCCCAGAGTAGTTGAATCAAAACCAGTGCCGCGCAGAGCAGGGGGACCCAAAAACGCCAATCGCCGTGTGGCGTGGGGTTGGGACGGAGGAAATCGTCCACGATAATTTTGAACGGCCACGGCTTGAGCAGATTTAGCCCGATGCCGCAGAGCGATAGTACCAGACCGACCAGCGTGTGCGCTAGAAACGTCCGATAATAATTCAAGACCCGGCGGTAGATCGGCATCTCAAATAGCGTATTGCGGAGTGCGAATTTTCGATTGATCTAATCGCGCGTTCGACAGCGCAATTGAAATGACGAAGAACAATCGATAATCAGTATGCATCATCTTCTCGAGACGTGGTTCAGCTGGGTACTCACCGGCGGCTACGTTGGCATCATCGCGCTAATGGCCATGGAAAGCTCGATCTTTCCCGTTCCGAGCGAAATCGTGATTCCGCCAGCAGCATTTCTCGCCGCGCAAGGCAAGCTCAGCTTTGGCGGGGTTATCCTAGCGGGAACACTCGGATCGTACTTGGGATCCGCTTTCACGTATTGGGCTTCCCGCGTAATTGGACGGCCGCTCATCGTAAAGTATGGGCGATTTGTGCTGCTCAGCTCAAGAAAGCTGGAACACGCGGAGCACTGGCTGGCGCGTTATGAGGCTGGCGGTGTTTTTTTTGCCAGGCTGCTGCCGGTGGTGCGCCATCTGATTTCGATCCCTGCCGGAATCGTCCGAATGAATTTCGTGACTTTCAGTTTTGTGACAATTGCCGGCGCAGCGCTGTGGTGCTGGGTTCTAGCTTATCTTGGGGACGAAGCGTACCGGCTTGAGCCGGCACTCCTGACCGAGCCGGAAGGTCTGGTGCGTTTCGTTCGTGGCCACTCGCGCTGGATTGTTCTAGCCGCGCTCGTGTTCGCCGGACTCTATATCTTGACCCTGCGGCTGATGCGACCACAGCGGGAAGGGTCTCGCTAGCGCGGTGGTGTTCAGCAACTTTACACTGCTGTCAGCGGGCTGGCATTGCCTCAGCTATCTACTGAAAGACAACGAATTAGGGGCCTGGGAGCGTTGCTCACATTGAACAATGGCACCCGAATTGCTGTCAAAATGCACAGCTCCGATGAAAAAGAACACTCTGATACTAAAACCCCGACCCAAGCTGTCTCTGGGTGATCTCATCCTCGCTGTGAGTTCCTGCACGAAAAATACCAAGGAAACTGTTGCCACTGTGGCAGACCTGTTGGCCAGCGGTCAGGTGCGGGTTAAGAGCGACGGGCGCTTCATCAAAGCGCGCGTCTGCTAGCGTAAGCTCAGTCACCAGATTTCGGCGATCGCTCCGGCGTTAAGCTGCTGGAGCGATTTGCTTTTCGCGACAAAACGCTTTCCGCGTCTGGTCGCCCCTTTTATCTTTCACCGGTGATCGATCGTTATTCCCGATCGGAGATGCGCAACGTCTGGTCGGACGAGCGCAAGTTTCAGATTTGGCTGGACATTGAAATCCTCGCCTGCGATGCGATGGCCGAGCTCGGGCAAATTCCGAAAGCCGATGCTGCCGAAATTCGCAAGCGTGCGCGCTTTTCGGTCCCGGAGATTCTGGAGATCGAGAAGCGAACTAATCATGATGTCATCGCTTTCTTGGAGAACGTCGCTGATTCAGTTGGTCCGGCGGCGCGATGGATCCATTACGGGCTGACGTCGTCAGACATCCTGGACACAACCATTGCGGTTCAAATGACAGAATCCACCGACATTCTGCTTCAGGACCTGCAGGCGCTGCGCGCGGCCGTCGGCGAAAAGGCGCGGGAATTCAAAATGACGCCGATGATTGGTCGTAGCCACGGCATTCATGCCGAGCCGATCACGTTTGGGCTGAAACTCGCGTTGATGTTTGATGAATTTGGACGGGCGGAACAGCGCCTGACGCAAACGCGCGAGCGAGTGCGCGTCGGAAAGATCAGCGGCGCTGTTGGCACCCATGCGTATGTCGACCCGGTAGTGGAACGCGCAGTGTGCGAGCGGCTCGGATTGAAGCCGGCCCCGATCTCAACGCAAATCATTCAGCGCGATGTCCACGCCGAGTTCCTAACCACGCTGGCTCTTATCGCGTCGAGCGTCGACCGATGGGCAACCGAGTTTCGCCATCTTCAGCGCACCGAAGTGCTCGAGGTCGAAGAATTTTTCGCAAAGGGCCAGAAGGGCAGTTCGGCCATGCCGCACAAGCGCAACCCGATTACAAACGAGCGACTTAGTGGGCTGGCACGAGTTGTTCGGGGGAACGCCGTTGTGGCGTTGGAAAATGTGGCGCTTTGGCATGAGCGGGATATCAGCCATTCGAGCGCTGAACGGATCATCCTGCCGGATTCCTGCACCCTGCTCGATTACATGCTCGCGAAACTGCGCGATGTCGTCGCTGGGCTGCAGGTTTATACCGAACGCATGCAGCAAAACCTTGAGCTGACGAAAGGCCTGTATTTCAGCCAGTCGATTCTGCTCGCGCTCACAAGAGCCGGCGCAGAGCGCAAAAGTGCATACGAGGCGGTGCAGCGTGCGGCCATGAAAACTTGGAAAGGCGAGGGGGCGTTCGCGGAGAATGTCAAACAGGAGCCGGAGATTGCGGCGAAACTTTCGGCAAAGGAAATCGATCGTCTGTGCTCGCTCGACATTCACTTCCGGCACGTGAATGACACCTTCAAAGCAATTGGGCTGGAATAAACGATCCTATGGATTGTAGCCGCTTCGCTGTGCGAAGCGCGCGCGTCGCCCTCGCGGGCAACGGCTACAGTCAACCGCCGTCAATGATGACCATATCTCCTGAGTACGGCCACTCCTCTGACTTTGCTGCGAGCCGTGTGCGGAGGGACTTTTGTGAACATAGTTCTACTTCTGGCTGTAGCTTCCTGAATTGCGCTGCGCACAGCGAAGCGCTTACAACGCTCGCCTGGGCGAGGCTGCAAAACTACTTCACAGGATCGAGCACGAGTTCCGCTAATCGATTGCCTTCGCTGAGCATCACGCTGGTGATCTTAAAACGAGCGGCCGTGGCTTCCGGTGCTTTGGGATTCAATGTCACACGAACCATGTTGCTCGACCATTTCAGTGTCACTTGCTCGACCTGAAACGCCTGCGACAGCTGGACGCCAGCGAGCTCAAGATGCGCGATCAGCTTGACCGTCATTGGCGCGGAGCCGGTCTGGGTCAGTTGTACACGCTGTCTGGCGTCCATGGGCACAACGGCCACACTGCCGATCTGAAATATGTTCTGCGTTGGCGTTGCGTGGAACGGTTTCCGACTCGGCCGTAGGCGCATCCTCCCGATGCGTCCGCTCGCGTCGAGTTCTGTCGCGGCGAGTTGAAAGGCGATTTCAGCTGGGCTTGGAGCCGCGAGTTGCGACGTGGTCAGCTGAAGCGTTACGGCAGACGAAGTCGGGCGCGCACGAATACAGCCCATTTGCAATTGCGGTGTAAATTGCATCGCGATCACTTCGAGAAACAGACCAAGCACAGCTTGTTTCCGGTCGATTGCCGGCAGTTCGGGCGGTGCGCGTTTTTCTGCTGGCTGTACTTCAGCCGGCCGCTGTGGTACTGGGGCGGAGACTTCGAGCGCCTTGGCTTTTTCAACTGTTCGCCGCGGCGGCTGAGCCAAGATGCGACGCACGAGCTCAACGAGCTCTTTGGACAAAAACGGCTTCTCGATCGTGGCTGCGATGTTCCCGAGCTGCGCCGCGGCGGCAGTCATTTGTGCCACGTGCGCCGACATCATGATGATCGGGATGCCCGCAGTGCGCTGCTCTGCCAGAAGGCGCCTGCAAAGCTCCGCGCCGTTGAAGTCGGGCAGATCGTAGTCAAGCAGAACAAGGTCTGGCACGACGCTGCGGATGCGTTCCAGGCCCGCGGTCGCGGTTTTGGCGGTTGTGACGTGCAGGCTCGCGTCTGCCGTGGTCAGCACATCTTGCACGAACACGAGCAACATTTCGGTGTCGTCGATGGCGACAATTTTTTTTCCGACTGGCGCAGCTTCAGGCACGAGCGGTGGGGTCGCCTGCAATGCGCGCAGTGCGTCGATAACGGTGGTCGCCCAGCCGGAGCTGATGGTGCGCTGTACGGCCGGGGCACCACTTCGTTCCCGCATTCGCAGCTCGGGCGAGGTGAGGATCTCGCGTAGCGCATCGGCGCCGATCAGCTTTCCAGCTTCGGCGTGAACGATTTGTCCGTCACAAAGCTGGATCTCGCCGATCCGAGTTCTGCCCGCGCGAAGATCGACAGTGACGGTCGCACCCGCAGCATGGTGCAAAAGCACGATGTCGATTGGGTTCAGCGCGCGCAAGCTGCCACGGGCAGTTGCTGAAACCGATTCGCGCCACGGGCCGAGCAGCGCCTGAACCGCGGCTCCGAAGCTTGGCAGTTCAAACGGTTTTTCGACGAACTGGAGCGCACCTCCAAAACCACGTTCAGCTGCAACCTCCGGCGGAATCGCTACGCCAATGACGAGTCCACGCGCGTCCGGGTGCGCGGTTCGCAATTTGTCCAGAAAATCGGTGATGCCCGGCCAGGGCGGGTCTGCATCGACGACGAACAACTCAGGTTGATGTTTCCCAGCCAGCGATTCCGCTTCGGGTAATGACTTGGCGAGGAGGACTGCATGTTTGGGGGCGAATTTTTTCAGCGCCGCAGTGAGCGCAGCCAACAGTGCGTCATACCCCTCAAGGAGGATGACGCTGGGCCGCGTCGTTGCGGCGGGCTTTTGGAGGGAACCAGGCACGTGGGAGCGGAAAGCTCCCAGCGTAAGACAAAGGCGCGCAAAGCGTCAAAACAAAGAGGAATCAGTCGCCATGAGCTGGCGCGCATAGCCCGCTGATCTCGAGCTTACTCGTAGCGGAGTGCTTCGATCGGGTCGAGCGACGCAGCGCGATAGGCAGGGTATAACCCGAAGCCGATGCCGATGGCAGAGCAGACCATTAGCCCAGCGAGCGCCCAGCCTATTGGGAAAATCAAATTCGCTTGTAACCAGGCGGCCAGCAGGTCGCCGCCAATGACGCCGAGCAGGATTCCCAAAAGACCGCCAGCTTCCGAGATAAACACTGCTTCGGTGAGAAATTGCCGCAGAATGTCGCGGCTGCGTGCCCCGATTGATTTGCGCACGCCAATTTCTTTGGTCCGCTCGGTTACACTCACGAGCATAATGTTCATGATCCCGATGCCGGCGGCGAGCAGTGCGATGAAACTGATGACGAACGCGCCAATGCGCACGATGCCGGCGATGTTCGCGAACGCGCTCTTCAGCGAATCATTCGAGTAAATCTCGAAATCGTCCGGATCGGTGGGCCGCAATCCCCGCGCCATCCGCATGGCGCCGATTCCTTTGCCAAGCGTGGCATTGTAGTTTTCGTTCGAGAACGATTGCGTCGCGATATTTACCGTCCGTTTCGCTTCGCCGTAGTTCTCGAAGAAGCGCGTAATCGGCATCGCGCAAATGTCGTCCTGGCTTTGCCCGAACGCGGTGCCCTTTTCCGCCATCACGCCAATGATGGTGTAATTGTGTCCGTTTAGCCGAATCGTTTTGCCGATTGGAGATTCGTGAGGAAACAACCGTTTTTCGATTACTTTGCCGACTACGAGCACGCTCCGCGCAAACTCAACGTCTTCATCGGTCAAGTTGCGTCCATAAGCGAGCGTGTAGGCATTCGCGGCGAGAAAGCTTTTGTTCGTCCCGACCACAGCCAAACTCGGCGTCGTTTTCAATCCGTTGTAAACCGCCTGGCCTTTGAACTCGAACGACTTCAAGCAAATCTCGAGCGCGCTTCCCTCCATGAGCTGCGCATACCGCAGCGCCTGCAGGTAAGTGATATTGCGGCGGTTCACGAATTTTTTCTGCGCCTCACCCGCCGCGGTGATCGTGGCCGGAAGCTTCGCAAACTGAAAAATATTTGAACCAAGAAAACTGATCCCGCTCTCAATTGAACTCTGCAATGCCCCAATTGCGGTCATTACCGAAATAACAGAAAACACGCCGATGGTGATGCCGATCATGGTCAAAGCCGCACGGAGCTTGTTCGCCCCGAGCGAACTCAGCGCCATCTTCAATATTTCGCTAAAGAGCATGTCGATTTACTGCGAGGCGGAGTGTTGGAGTAGTGGAGTAATGGAGTTATGACAGCGGCGTAAAACAGCACTCCGATCCTCCATCACTCCATTACGCCTATTCATATCGGAGTGCTGCGACCGGATCGAGGCGCGAGGCTGTCCATGCCGGCGCGAAGCCGGAGAACAGACCGGTCAACACCGACACGGTCATGCTGATTAAAACGAGGCTGAGTGAAAATCGGATCGGGAATGACGGAAACCCGGCGCTGATCGCGCTGCACATGAAGTAAGCAAACGCCAGCCCAATCACTCCGCCGAGCAGACACAGCGCCGTCGATTCGATGAGAAACTGCAGCAGGATTGTACGCCGTCGCGCACCAAGCGCTTTGCGTGTCCCGATCTCCTTCGTGCGCTCCTTCACGCTTACGAACGTGATGTTCATGATCCCGATCGCGCCAACGAATAGCGAAAGCCCAGTGATGAATAACCCGGCAATCGCGATCGAATTTTTGATCGGGTCGAGAGTCGTCTTTAACGCCTGCTGCTCGTTAATGCTGAAGTCGTCGTCTTTCTCGGGCGGCAAGCTGCGGACACGGCGCATCATTCCGCGCAGCTCATCTTTCGCGTCTTCCATTCTCGATTTATCTCGCACTTTAACGAGGATGTCGGTGTCGGCTGTGGCGCTGAAATATTTCGAAAAGGCTGATAGCGGCATCACGACGATCGAATCGAGACTGAATAAGCCGAGAAAACTGCCCTGCCGCGAAATCACCCCAACGACCCGAAACGGCTGGCCTTTGATGAGGACGGATTTGTCGAGCGGACTGGAAGAAGGGAACAGCGCTTGCGCAACGTCGAAGCCGAGCACGCAAACGTTCGCACCGCTGCGCGACTCCAGCTCGTTGAAGAAGCGGCCGTCACTGAAATCGAATGTCGATGTAATGATGTAATCGGAGACCGTTCCCCGGACGTAAACACCGCTGACTTCGTAGTCTTCGAATTTGACGCTCTGGATGAGGCTCGAGGTTGGGACTGCGATGACAAGGTTCGAGTTCGGCGTGCCCGAGATCATCCGGTTCAGTGGCTCGGCGTATTCGGTTTTGATCTTTTTACGGTCGCGATAGTTCCACCAATCGTCCACGCGCTTCCACGGCCATTGCGAGACGTAGAGCACGTCGTCGCCGAACACGGCCATGCTTTTGTCGAAGCCGACTTGGATTCCGGCTATCGCAGTTCCCATTAACGTGACTGCAACAATGCCGATGATGACCCCCAACGCGGTCAGCGCGGAGCGCGTCAGGTTCGAGCGCATCTGGGCGGCCGCGATTTTCCAACTTTCAGTGAGCTCGTAGAGAAAGCGTCTCATCTTTTTTCGGCGAGCACCCCGAAAGCTTTCGGGGTCGTTCGCGGCACCTTGCCACGAATAGTTCTCGCATCTCGGGCGGCAGCAGCGCTTTTGCATCCGGCGAGGCCGCCGAACGCTGCAGGCTGGTAGGCTGCGCTCCCCAGAAACAGCGTTGCTGGCTGCATGTTGATCTAGCGAGCAGCCACCGCTTCGAACGCCTGCGGCTTGCCATCGTCACTCTCGATCAAGCCATCGCGCAGGCGTATGGTACGGTGGGCATGCCGCGCGATGTCGGCTTCATGCGTCACGAGAATGATGGTGTGACCACGCTCGTGGAGCGTATCGAACAAGCCCATAATTTCCTCGCCCGTGTTCGAATCAAGGTTACCCGTCGGCTCATCGGCGAGGAGAATCGAAGGGTTATTGACGAGCGCGCGCGCGATCGCAACGCGCTGCCGTTGACCCCCTGATAATTCGTTAGGCTTGTGATTCAGCCGGTCGCCGAGTCCCACTTCGATCAGCGCCCGAGTTGCGCGCTGCTCCCGCGTCTCGCCGCCGATTCCGGCGTAGATCAGTGGCAGCTCGACATTGCGTAAACTATCTGAACGCGGCAGCAGATTAAACGTCTGGAAGACAAATCCGATCGCGCGATTGCGAATCGCCGCGAGCTCGTCGTCGTTCATTTCGGCGACGTTACGTCCGTTGAATTCGTAACGGCCGGAGGTCGGCGTGTCGAGGCAACCGACCATGTTCATCAACGTAGATTTCCCGCTACCGCTCGGGCCCATGATCGCGACGTATTCGCCTCGCCGGATCTGGAGCGAAACGCCGCGCAACGCGTGCACGACCTCTTCGCCCATCGCGTAATCCTTAGTGATGTTCTCGATATCGATCACGATCGGCTCGCCCGATCGAGTGACGAGTGAGCCGGTCTTCGCGTACGGCTCCGGCGCGGCAGGCATGTGACGAGTGACGAGTTACGTGGGTGCGGCGAGGTTTCGGCGCAGGGCGTTCAACGTTCGGCGAAGGTCTGCAATCAGGGCGAATGCGGGCTCAGCGGCAGCTTGCGAGCACAAGTTCAGTTCAATGCTCAGGATCAGCTGGCTGTCGACTTCAGCTACAGAACCCTCTGCACGCGAGATGAACTGAATGAATTCACCCGTCGTATGTCGCCCTTGTCCTTCCGCGATGTTCGATGGAATCGAAACCGCGGCGCGCCGCATTTGCGCGATCAATCCAAACTTTTCCTCGGAAGGAAAACTCTTCGTTAGCTGATAAACAATCTGTGCCAGCGCAATGCTCTGTTGCCAAACGAGCACGTCCTTACAGCTGCGAGTTTTCTTGTCCATACCCAGCGTTCTGCGGAAAATGTCGTCACTCGTCACCGATCATTCGTCACTATTTGAACTCTTCCTTCTCGATCTTGACCTTGGCGCCCTCTTTCAATTTTCGGCTGATCGCGCTATAGCTTCCAGAAATCACTTCATCGCCTGGGTTGATCCCGCTCTTAATCTCGGTGTAGGAGTCGTCCGAAATTCCGGTCACGACTTTTGCCATCTTCGCTTTCGCGCCGTTTTTGAGGAACACGACCTTCGAAAGCTTCTCGCGCTCTTCTTTCTGCTCGTGTTTCTCGAGGCGCTCGTTCGTCACTTCAGCTTTGTTGTCGCCCTTATCGCGCGCCGCCAGCTTTGTCTTTCGCTTCTCAAGTTCCTCTGGACTCAGGTTGGTATCGCCGGTCCGGATCGTGACGCTTTGCATCGGGACAGCGACGGCGTCTTTGACGCTGTTCGTCTGAATGTCAGCCGTGCAGCTCAGGCTTGGCCGCAGCGCGATATCGTGATCGTCAATTCGAATCTTTACTTCGAAATTCGTGACCTCTTCCTGTGTTCCTGCACCGGTAGTCTTGCCAGTATTAGCGATTTGCTGCACGGTGCCGTGAAATTTACGATCACCGTAAGCGTCGATCTTCACGTCGGCTTTATCGCCTAGCTTGACATTGACGACGTCATTCTCGTTTACATCGACCACGGCTTGCATGTGCCCGAGGTCAGCCACGCGCATAACCTCGGTTCCGGCGAATTGGCCGGTGGCGACGAGGCGCTCGCCGAGTTTGCTGTTCAGCACCGTGATCGTGCCGTCGATCGGCGAGTAGATCGTGGTTTTCGAAAGCTGGTCACGTGCCTGGCTCGAAGCAGCCTGCGCCCGCTCGATATCGTGCAACGAACTCTCATAAGTATTTTTCGCCACATCGAGCGCCGCTTGTGCAGCGTTGTATTCCTGCACTGAAATCAGCTTCTTATTGAACAGGTCTTCCGCGCGTGTGAAGTCCTGCTCGGCTTTCATCATGGTGGCTTTCTGCTGCAGATTGGTTGCTTTTGCGGCGCTGATCGCCGCTTCCTGCTGCTCGAGCAACGCTTTGTAGGAGTCAGGCTTAATTCGAAGCAGCAGATCACCTTTTTTCACTCTCATTCCATCCTCTACGGGCAGGTCGATAATTTCGCCCGCGACCTCAGGCGAAATCTTCACTTCCGTCTCCGGCTGCACCTTGCCCGTCGCGGAGACGGTTTGTACAATCGTCCTGCGCACCGCTTTCTCGGTTGTCACCGGAATCGGTTTTTCGCGTTTCGAAAGCACAAACCAAACTACGCCCCATAAAACCAGCAGACCGATTGCGCCGAAGATGATCTGGCGTTTGCGCCGCGCGCGCCGCGTGCGGGCAGACGATCGACCAACAGTGGAATGACTCAGCGGTTGATGCATAAGGTGCTGACCAAGCGGGGGAAAGCGCCTGAGATTACCCCAGTTTCGGGCTTTGAAAAGACAAACGCGTTCACGACACCACCAGTTGAGATGTGGTAACCATGCTGCGCGGATTCAACTCGCCGTCCCTGCGGTTTATGACCGCCGCACTCGTTCGCCCTGCTTTGTACGGGAGGCGCTCCGGCTGCCAAATCCGAAATGGCAAGCGAAGCGCTTGCCCTAGAATTGTTGCGCTTCGCGAGCACGGATGCGCTCGATAGCCCATTGCGCGTGTTCGGCAATGAGCGGCTCAGGGTCTGCCGACGCTTTCTCCAGCGCTGGCAAATCATTCGGCGTGCCGACGTTGCCAAGGGCGACGCACACGTTGCGCAAAAACCCGCGGCGCTTGATTCGTTTGATCGGCGAATTATGAAACAGGTTGCGAAATTGCGCCTCATCAAGCGCGAGGTAATCGCGGAGGGCGAAAGCAGTTGCAGATTCTCGCGCGGCGAAAGCGCTCTCGCGCGACACTTGCGCGAAGCGATTCCACGGACACGCACTCAGACAATCATCGCAACCGAACACGCGCTCACCAATGAACGGCCGAAGCTCGAGCGGGATCGCGCCTTTAAGTTCAATCGTCAGATATGAGATGCAACGGCGTGCGTTCAATTTGTAAGGCGCAGTGATTGCGCCGGTGGGACATGCGGTCATGCAACTCGTGCAGCTGCCGCAGCGATCACGCACCGGCTCGTCCGGCGGCAGCGCCAACGTCGTCAGAATTTCCGCCAGGAAAAACCATGTCCCGAGTCGCTCATTGATAAGCATCGTACTCTTGCCATGCCACCCAATTCCCGCCCGAGCGGCAAAATCGCGCTCCAATAGAGGGCCCGTATCGACGTAACACTTTTGGCGGCCGCCGAAATCGCGCAGGAGCTTGTCGATCTCGTCTAATTTCGCCGCGATGACCTGGTGGTAATCATCGCCCCACGCATACCGCGCGATGCGACCTGCTGTGGTCGCGCCGCTGTGCGCCGCGTAGCCTTGAAAGTAGTTCAGCGCCAGTGCCACTAGCGATTGCGCGCCGGGCAAGACCAACTGCGGATCGCAACGCTGTTCTTCACCGCGTTGCATGTAACCCATTTCGCCATGAGCGCCATCCCGCAGCCACTGGCGAAACTCGCGCGCGTGGGGCGGGGCGTCACATCGCGCGATGCGGCACAAATCAAACCCGAGTTCACGCGCAAATGCGACAAGCCGCGGCTTGATGCTAGCGGCCGCCTTCTCCGGCGGCCCCTCGTTCTCGCTGCCGCTGTGGATAGCGGCCCCGACGGTTGCATTCATCGTGCGGCTGCGAGCTCCTCAATTCTCGTCAGAATCACATCCGCCACTTGCTCGTGGTTCATGGTTGAAGTGTCAATGCGCACGTCAGCCGCGCGTTCATACAATGGACTCCGCTGGTGCAAAAGCGCGCTGAAACGAGCATGTGGGTTTTGAGTTTTCAGCAGCGGCCGATTGCCAGGGCGTGTCGCGCGCTCGAAAAGCGTCTCTGCATCAGCATCGAGCCAAACGACAATGCCACGTTGCTTCAGGAGCTCGATGTTTTCCTGGCGCAGGATCGTTCCGCCGCCCGTCACGATGATCGTCGGCTTTGTCGATGCAAACTCCCGCAGCACGTCGGTCTCGGTCTGACGAAATTTTTCTTCACCGAGCCGCTCGAAAATCTCCGGAATACTGAGCCCAAGTTTCTCCGACACCGCGTCGTCCGTATCGAATAGGTCCAGTTCAGTGCGTCGTTGCAGACAATGCCCAACAGACGATTTACCCGCGCCCATCATTCCAATCAGGACAATCGATCGGTCTGGTCGATCCACTCCGCAAATATCGGCGTAAGATCGACAATGAAAAGATCGACATCGTGGTTACACTTCAGCAATGGCCGAGACAAGGACTAATTCGTTAGTCGCCATCCTGATGGGCAGCACCTCGGATTGGGAAACGATGTCGACATGTGTGAAAGCGCTCGACGAGCTCGGCATCAGTAGCGAAGCCCACGTGCTCTCAGCTCACCGAACCCCCGACGCGACTGCCGATTTCGCACGCAAAGCCGCTATTCGTGGCATTCGCGTCATCATCGCTGCGGCTGGCGGCGCGGCGCATCTCGCCGGCGTGATTGCGGCGCACACGTGGTTGCCGGTCCTCGGTGTGCCGATGAAATCCGCGCTCAACGGGTTGGATTCATTGCTGTCGACTGCCCAGATGCCGGGAGGAATCCCGGTTGGGACGCTCGCTATTGGTTCAGCCGGTGCCAAGAACGCTGCGCTGCTCGCGGCGGCAATTCTCGCGACCTCCGACGAGAAAATCCGGAAGAATCTCGAGGCGTTTCGCGCGAAACAGACAGAGGCGG